>NZ_JAZQIJ010000280.1:0-13750 GCF_045541095.1 Methanobrevibacter sp. | reverse complement strand
CCGACTTTATTTTTGCTTTGTATTTGTTTTTATAGTTATTTGCTTGTATGTTTTGGTTCATTTCTTTTAGAAGTTCAATAAGAACTGTTTCTTTTGTTAATTCATCTTCTTCTTGTGCATAAATTTGTGCTATGTCGATATATGTGCATATGATATTTGATTCTATTTCGGTCATTATTTTTTTTAGAAGATAAGTTTTTCCTACACCTCTATATCCTGTTAATAGTATTTGCTGGGGTAAAGAGTAGTTTAATGAATTTATTTGGTATTTTAATTTTTTTATATCATTTTTTCTGTTGTAGAAATATTCATCTAAGTCGTCATGTAAAAATAAAGGTTTTGAATTCATGCAAATCACTATAATATATATTTGTTTTACTAGTATAAAAAAATATACTTAATGGATTTAGTATAATAAATTATACTTAATTAGTTTAGTATAAATTTATATACTTATTGTTTGATGTAATATATTTTAGGTACTAAGAATTACTTTTGAATCAAAAAGTGGTCAGTTCTAACAAGTGTTTGTTTTAAATATTAAAACAAGTCTTTTTTTTATTTTTGATTATAATACATGAGCAATATTCTGTTCAGGTCAGTGTTGTCCGGTTCAGCTTTTTGTCTTAATTGTGACTGGTGCATTGCTTCCATGTAATTGTATTCAGCATCTAATTTATCCTGTTCAATTTTTCCCTTCTTGTATATATCCACGGATTCATCTAAAAGATTATAAAACGAATCATCATCTATTTTACTTGAAGGGGTGTTTTTAATCAACTTTTCAATATCTGATGTGATTTCCTCACCGACCCAAGCAATTTCGTAGATGGAGTTTCCGGATGCGAAATATGCATGGGAGTGATTTCCATTTACATACTTGTTGTACTGGCAGAAATGTCTGACGGGATGGTTTTCTATATTCAAATCCTGTGAGAAATCTTTTTCTCTTGCCCAAAGACCAATTGAATTAGGTATATTGTCGTCAATGCATTCTATTGAAAAGTTATTGTCCAATTTGTATTTGTCGTTTTTCAATTCCCCTCCCTGGTACTTTGAAGGTATTTTGAAACTAACATCATTGATTTCAACGGTTGCGGATGCGGCGTATGAACAGGATATGAGCAGAATTGCTATTGATAAGATTATCACTATTTTTTTCATAATTTTGTATATGTTTGGAATATATTAAAAAACTTTTTATGCACAAATTAACAATATATTATTATATGGCAAAAGATGATAGAAGCAAAATCAATCCTTTTACTGGAAGATCACATTTTGATATGGTAAACGATGATAAGTTCCTTGAAGATTCCTTCAGGGAATATTATGGAATGCTCAATCAGGCAACACTTCTGGACAACACTCAAAACGGACAAATTGTAAGGGGTGTCGCTGTTAGATTAATTCAAGCTGTTGAAAACTATCTGGCTCAAATCGGATGCAGCGATTATACTCATGACTATTATGAGTGGGATATTCATTTGGTTCAGGACAATACTGTAAACGCCTTCTGCATGCCTGGCGGTAAAATCGTAATGTTTTCAGGCATTCTTTCTGTTGCAGACACAGAAGAGAAGGTTGCATTTATTTTGGGTCATGAAATGGCTCATGCTCTTTTAGACCACTCCAGAACTCGTATGAGTGCTCAAAATGCTCAAAATGCTATCACGTCTGCCGCATGGATAGGAAGTTTCGCACTTGACCTGGTGGGTTTGGGAGGAATAGGTAACCTTACACGAGCCGCAACAAATGTTGCAAGCATAGGTTCCCAGTATTTCCTAATGAATCCCTGGGGAAGGGACCAGGAACTCGAAGCGGATAAACTTGGTATGATGATTATCCATTGGGCAGGATATGACATTTCATCAATTCCGTCATTCTGGCAGGCTATGGCCGGAGGAAATCCCAACAGCCATGACTTTTTTTCAACTCATCCGTCCGATTCCAAAAGGATTGCGGTTATGAATGAGCTTATTTATGAAATTGAAAATCAGAAGGATTTTTACTCCACGCCTGTTTTAAGTGATGTTCCAACTCCAAAAGAGGAATTCAATCCTTCATCAAATGAAAGCAACGGTAATTTTAAATATTGTCAGAAATGCGGTTCCAGGGCAGATTTGGATTCTAAATTCTGCATAAACTGTGGAGCAAGATTTGATGATGAACTTACATGTCCTAACTGTGGCGCTTCTATTGCTGAAGATTCTAAATTCTGTACAAATTGTGGAAATAAACTTTAGAGGTGAGTAGCATGGATGAGGAATTCGTTAAATCTGTTGCCCGGTCGTCTTATAGGGTTAAGATTTTAAAGTCTCTTGGTGAAAAGCCAAAAATGCCAAGTCAGCTTGCAGCCGACTGCAATATTTTGCAAAATCATATTTCAAATGTTTTATCTTATCTTGGTGAATTGGGATTAGTTGTATGTATCAATCCTGAAATCAGGAAAGGCCGTATTTACAGGCTTTCTGAAGATGGTGAAGAAATTTTAAAATATTTGGAATAATTTTACTCTTTTTTTTCATTTATTTTTTTGTATTTTTTTTTACAGATAAGTTTATATACTATTACAGTTATAATAATGTGTATAAGTTAATTATAACTTATTATAAAAAATTCATATTAACACCAAATGGGAAGTGAAAAAATGAAAATAACCAGGCCAGCTGAAACAAGTCTTGATTTGGTATTCGTAATCGACAAAAGCGGATCAATGTATGGTTCACAGGAGGACATAATTGGAGGATTCAACTCATTTGTCGACGAGCAAAAATCAAAGGATGAAAACACAAAAGTAACAACCGTATTTTTCAACCATGACTATGAACTAGTATATAAAAGAAGACCAATCGATCAAGTGGGGCAATTAACACATGATGACTATCGTGTCGGGGGCACAACAGCACTTTTGGACGCCATCGGAAAAACAGTCGTTGATTTGGAAAAAGAAATCAAAAACAAGGTCCTTTTTGTCATAATGACTGATGGACTTGAAAATGCATCTGTAGAATATAAAAAATCCCAAATTAAATCCATGATTGAAAATCATGACTGGGAATTCATCTTCATCGGAGCGGACATCGATTCATACGGTGAAGCGGGAAGTTTGGGAATTCACAAGTCACGTGTTGCGAATTATGAAAAGTCCGCCAGGGGATATGAAAATGTATATAGTTCAATTACAAGGGCTGCTGATTATGTGAGGGCTAATCGTAAATTGGATGAAAGTGACTGGAAAGATGATTTGAATGAGTACGATTAAACTTCGTATTCACTTAAATCCTTAATATTCAATTTTTCAAATGCGCGTTTGCGCCTCATGCAGCTTTCACAAACGCCACATTGCTTGTCTGTTCCTTTATAACATGAATAGCTCAAATCCATTGGGGCACCGAGTTCAACTCCTAATTCAACAATTTCCTCCTTATTCAAATCAATTGCCGGTGCTTCAATTTTTATATTTTTTGGTGATCCCACATTTATCAGTTCATTGAAGGTTTCCAGAAACTCCTTTGAATTGTCCGGAAATGTGGCGGCCTCTTCGGCATCCCATCCGACGATTATTATTTCTGCACCTATGCTTTCGGCATAGGAAACTGCAATGGATGTAAACACCATGTTTCTTGCAGGAACCCAAACGCTTTGCGCACTTTCGCTGCTTTTATCATAATCGTCCAAATCATCAAGTGAAACTTCGGGAATATCTTCGGAGGTATTTAAACTTGATGTACTAATTTTTGAAAGCCAGTCAAGGTCAATTACTTCGTGTGTCCAGTTCATTCTTTTACAGATTTCCTTTGCGGCTTTCAATTCTCTTTTGAATGCTTTTTGACCATAGTTGAATGTTATTGCATGAATTTCATAATCTTTTGCATAAACGCTTGTTGCAACGGTGCAGTCAAGGCCTCCTGACAGTACTGAAATGGCTTTTTTCATCTAATCATCTCCCTGACTTTCCTCAGTGCAAGGCCGCTTTCTTTTGCTATTCTTTTTAAATCTTCATACTCCGGTCTTTCGGATATTATTTCACCGTTCACATAACCTATTTTAAAAGTGACTTCATACTTTTTGCCTTCAATTTCAAATGTTTTTTTGATGAATTCTCTTTTCGCTGTTCCTCTGTGGAGGTTTGGAGCTATCCTAATGCCGAGGCTTCCAGTTTCCTTAAACATTATTTCAATTATTTTTTCACGATTTTTTCTAGGGCAAATCACTTTTAAAAGGCTTCCCTGTCTGTTTTTCTTCATGATTATTGGTGTGACGGATACGTCACTGGCTCCGGCATCAAGCAGAGTGTCAAAGAGATATCCGATTTCCTCACCGGTCAGGTGATCGAGATTTGTTTCTATAACATCTATCATGTCGCTTTCTGTAATGTCTGAGCTTTCAATTATTCTTAAAACATTCGGGTGGTCGAAATCCTTTCTTCCTGCTCCATAAGCGACTTTTTTAGGTTTTACGAGTGGGATGAATTCTCTTATCTCGTCACATATCTCTGCATATATTGCACATCCTGTTGGGGTTGCAAGTTCGCTTGCAACCGGTCCTCCAATCATTTTTGCATCCTTAAGGATTTCCACAACTGCAGGTGCCGGTACCGGAATTGTTCCATGTGCGGTTTTCACCCTTCCTCCTCCGACTGCTATGGGTAGGCCTATAATTTTTTGGTTGTCAAGATTAAGTGAATAGAATGCATATATTGACCCGATTACATCTGCAACTGCATCACTTGTTCCGACTTCATGAAAATGAATTTCTTCCAGGCTTTTTCCATGGACCTTGGATTCTGCCAATCCTATTCTTTCAAAGACTTTGATGGATGTTTCCTTGACCTTTTCATCCAAATCAAGGCTTTTTATTTTTTCGATGAATTCGGGATAGTTTATTGAGTGCTTGTGCTCAAGCATTTCGACATGGCAGAATGTTGAGTCTATTCCATGTTTTGTAATCTTGTCAAATGTCACTTTAACTTTTCCGAAATCCTCTGCGGACTTTTCCATGATTTGCTTTATGTCATCGGAATTTGCTCCAAGATCAACTAAAGCTCCGATAATCATATTTCCAGCTATTCCGCTGGATTGCGGGTCAATAATAATTGTCATGATAATAACTCCTGTCTGATTAATATAAATTTTAAATTAAATAATTAATATATTATATGTATTGAAATTCGACGGTTATATTATGGCAGCTAAAATCAATGTTACAAAAAAGGATTATGGAATGTGCATTTCAAATCCGAACCACTTTCTGGCATTCAGTGACTTTACGGTAAGTGACGGAATTGATATTGTTGAGAATGTCAATGTTTTGAAAGCCAAGGATGAATTTGAATCATGCGCCAAACGTGCAGAAAGATTTAATCAGTCTCGGGGAGCGTATATTGCACAGGCAACCGACAGTTTGGATTATTTTGAAAATTCCTATGGTGATTTGACTATATTCACATTCATTTCTAGTGATGTTGAAATTGAAGACTTTACGGATTTTTTGAAGGTTGCAAATTCATCCAAAGGCTTTGCTGATGCAAGAATTACCATTAGCCATGTTGTCCACATTGACCGTGTTTTGTCTCCGAAGGACTTGCTTAAAATATTTAAAATAATTACAAATATCAAGGCAAGGGTCCTTTCAGATATGGCGCTGCCGTTTCATATTGGCAATATCCTGAACACAAATGATTTTTTAGCTGTTTTGTGCAATGTCAATGTAGAGGGGGAAAGTCTGGATATCAACAATGCAGATTATGATGAACTTGATTTTGGCGAGTTTAAGGTTAATCTTGAAGAGGCTATTGAGATAAGTTTGGAGGATGCATTTGAAAAGATGGGTTTGACTTTCGGAATACTTGACTATTTGGTCTCCGAGGGCATTCTTATTGGTGATTTGGTTGAAGCCGGAATGGGGCTGGTTGGTGAAGATGAAATCACCGGCGAGCTTGAATCAAAGCTTGAATCAGAAATCATAAAGTCCTTGGCAGATGTTAATGTGATTGCACTGATTTCGGCCGCCATAAGATTGCAGCAGGATTTGGCAGCCAATCGCATAAGTGAATTGAATGTTGATGACGGTTTTTACTCCGATGAGATATTCGGTATCGCTGTTGCCAATCAGATTGCAGGAACAAAAGGCACTCTTAATTTTAAAAGATACATTGATGCCAAGCCAGGAATAATCTATGGGTTGCCTGAGATATTGGACGATGCCTTTGCAGGTTTGATTGCAGGGTGTGTGTCTCGAATATTTGTGGAATAGCTTTTTGAGTTTACAACCTAATTATATAGTAAGTTGGACATAATATAATTCAAAGCAAGTTTAATTGATTTGGGGAACAACTATGGAAAATGACGATTATTTTGAAGATGAGGAATTCTCACCGATAAGGTCACTTTTGGGTCTTTTGACATTTTCGACCATACTTCCGATTAAGGTATTCACATCAATCGAGTACATGACAAAATTGACATGGTGCTGGCCTTTTCTGCACATTTTTGTTGGGATTCTGGCAGCCGTCTGCGGTTACGTATCTCTTGAATTTCTGCATCTGAACTCATTTTTCGCAGCCGCTATTGTCTATGCATTTTTAATGATTATTACAGGATACAATCACCTTGATGGGGTAATGGATATGGCCGACGGAGTCATGGTTCATGGGGATCCTGAAAAAAAGATACGTGTAATGAAAGATTCCTCAGTTGGCGCCGGAGGGATGGCCACCCTGTTTCTGGTCGCCAGTCTGACTGTAGCAGGTTTATATAACATTTTGGATTACAATTTTATTTTGGGAATTGTAATCTGTGAAATGTCCGCTAAAACTTCACTTCTGACAACAGCACTGTTGTCCAAGCCGCTGACACCGGGTATCGGAAGCTATTTTATAAGGGAAACCAACATTTTGAATTATCTCACATCAACAATACTGATAAGCATAATTGCATACCTTCTGGGCAACGTTGCAGGTTTGGCAGGTGTTATTGGAGCCATTGCAAGCGGAATCGTAATTGCAGTGATTGCAAGGAGAAACTTCGTTCTGGCAAATGGTGATGTGCTGGGTATGAGCAATGAGGTTGGCCGTCTGATGTCATTGCTGTTCATGGCCGTTGCGTTATTCTATATTTAACTCTTTTTTACAAGTTTAAATCAATATTGAAGTCATAAAAAGCATTATTTTATATATTATGGCAATAATAATTAGTATTGATGAGATTAACCATAACTCTCCCACTTCCATACTATTTAAAAATCTAATTCACCGTTCAAAATTCATATTAACTATGGTTTTTCTCATCCAATTTTCAGAAATCGTTATATATTTTCAGGTTTAATCTATTAATGATATTATGAATGTTAATGTTTTAAGATTGGACCACAGATTAAAAAGAGATACCAGGATTACAACCCATGTATGTTTGACAGCACGTGCCTTTGGAGCCAGCAAAATTTACCTTGCCGGCGAGAGAGACAACAAGCTTATGGAAAATGTCCGTGACACTGCCTCAAGATTTGGAGGTAATTTTGAAATAGAATACTGCGAAGGCTATATGGGTGTTATCAATGAATGGAAAAAGAATGGTGGTAAGGTCGTTCATCTTACAATGTATGGATCCCAGGCTCATGAGGTCGCTCCTGAAATTCGTGAGGACGGATCTGATATTTTGATTGTTGTAGGAGGTTCCAAAGTTCCGGGAAAGGTCTATAAGGCTGCCGATTGGAATGTGTCTGTTACAACCCAGCCTCATTCTGAAGTTTCCTCACTGGCTGTTTTCCAGCATCTGCTGATGGACGGTAAGGAATTCGATTTGGAATTTGAAAATCCTGTACTCGAGGTCATTCCGACAGCTCATGGAAAAAACGTTAATATTCACGATGAAAACCGTTAGGATATAAAATCGTCGAGCCTTTTGATGGCTCTTAATTTCTCTTCTTTTTTTATGCGTGCCTGGTCAAGGGCATCCCTTATGGTTTCGATGGAATTGTCATAAACTTCGCGGTCAACGGGATATGGAAAGCCATCTTTTCCTCCATGTGTAAAGCTGTATTTCACAGGGTCTTTCCAGCTTGCAGGCTCTCCGTAAACAAGATCGGATATCAATGCAAGAGCTCTTATTTTTTTAGGGCCGATTCCCTGAAGCAGTATTAATTCCTCATAGTTTTCGGGCTGAATTTCCCAGGCTTTTGTTAAAACCTCAAATTCCTTGTCTGAAATGTCCATGTCCAAAACAGGGTGGTGTGGTGGTAATGTGAAGTCTTCTAAAAGCAGCTGATTGTCTTTTCGTTTAAAATACTGTCTTAAGTGATTCGGATTGTCATTTATGAGGTCAACGCTTATTTTTTGAGCTTCCTTGCTTTCCTCAGATGGCATGTTCAATGTGTTTGGAGTCATCTGGTCACAGGATATTCCACTGTGGGGGTCATTCAGCAAATCATCAACTTCTGATCCCAGCCAGTGATATCTTCTGGCATATTTGTTTTCTGTATTCAGTCCCTGTTGGACAACGGCCCAGTCTCCCTTTTCTGTTACAAAGAAATTGTGCTGATATAATGTGTAGCCGTCCTGAATACATGAGTTGTCGATTTTAGCAGACAGTCTGCTTGTTTCAACCAGCTTTTCTGTTGTTTTTGTCTTGAGGTTAAACACCTCTCCGGCATGTTCGATGCCCTGCGGTGTTCTTCTTGATTTGGCACCTTTGCCTCCGGTCAAATAGATTCCATGCTCTTCGGGTGAAAGTGATGCCTTAAGGGCTCCAAGGGTGGTTGTTGTGGTTCCGGAGGAGTGCCAGTCAAATCCTAAAACGCATGAAAACGCCTGAAACCAGTATGGATTGGATATTCTGTTTAAGAATTCCTCTATGCTGTATTCTTCAATGATTACTGAAGCCAGTGCTCCTGACAGGTCAACCATTCTTGTAAATAGCCATCTTGGCGGATGCCCTCCATGAAGGGGTAAGTTAACTGCTCCTCTCTTGTACATTGATAAATTTTATGTTCATATTAATTATTAGTTTTTTACCGAGAGCATTTGATAAGTAATCCGGTAATTATGAAATTTTTATCTATATGAATTCATAAGTTGGATATAACTGCTGTGTATCCGTGTGCGAGTTCTGCAAAAATATTTATAATCATTTTTTAGAAAAATATAATATGAAATTAAAATTTTTAAATGAACACCTTGTGGGGGCTAATTATTTTAAACAATAGATCGATTTATCTTATGATTTTAGGTGTTGTTCTGTTTTTATCTGTAGGTGCAATTAATGCAGAGGGGATAAACGGCACAGATGAAACTGTCGCTTTAAGCGAAAACACCACCTATCAAACTGAAAACATGGATTCAGGCTTGTCATTTTTTGAGCAATCTGAGTCCTTAAATGACAATTCTAAAAATCATACTCAGTTAATTTCACAATCTGACAATGTATATAAGGATGGAAATTACAGTGTGGTTTTAAAAGATTCAAATTCTGATGAGGCATTGGCCGACAAAATCATTGCTTTTACCATAAATGAAGTTTCTTATGGTGCCAAAACAAATGATGAGGGTGTTGCAAGTGTCATGATGGATTTAACTCCTGGAACATATGCCGTAACTGCATATTTTGCAGGCGATGATTCCTATGAAAACTCAACACTGACATCTCAGGTCAAGGTATTGCCGACTGTTCAGGCAAAAGACATTACAAAATACTATAAGGGTAGTACAAAATACACAGCAACATTTCATGACTCTCTGGGAAATCCTTTGGCAAACATGCTTGTAAATGTGGAAGTAAACGGAAAATCATACTCAAAAAAGACCAGCTCCAAGGGCGTAGTGAGTATGGACATAAACATGAAACCCGGAACATATGAAGTTGTCGCATACAATCCGGTAACAGGTTATCAGCTGGCCACATCATTTAAGATTCTTCCCACAATCGCAGCATCCGATTTGAAAAAGGTCGCAGGAGACAGCAAAAAGTTTTCTGCAAAATTCTATAAAAGCAACGGCAAGGCTTTATCAAAGCAGTACGTAAAGTTCAAGATAAAAGGCAAAACCTACAAGGTCAAGACAAATTCAAACGGTAAGGCGACTCTGTCATTGAAAAATCTCAAAAAAGGCACATATAAAATAGTCAGCTACAACAAGGATGGTTCCACAAGGACCAATACAATCAGGGTTTTTAAAATTGCAACCACAAAACTGGTTACTGACGATTACTACTACACATTCCTCCCCAACGACACCAAAAAGGTTAAGATCAAATTCACAACAAGTTTGGGGGACAGTTCAAAGTCCGGTAAGACAATCAAGATAAAAGTCAACGGAAAATCATACTCTAAAAAAACAGACAGCAACGGACAAATAACTTTCAATTTCGCATCTATCGGCAAGGGGCTTTTTAAAGTTGAATATTCCTATGCCGGAAACAAGTTTTTCAAATCATCAAAAACATCAGATATTGTCACAGTTCTCGATACGACTGATTCCAAACTCTCTGTCAAGGGACCATCAAGATTAGGTTACGGGTCAGACTCTCCGCTGAGGGTTATCCTGACTGCAGGTGGCGTTCCTTTAATCAAAAGGTCAGTCACACTCAATATTGACGGTCAGCAATATTCAACCGTCACTGACAATGCAGGAATAGCTTCCGTTCCTATTGATCTTGAAATCGGAAATTACACAGTTGATTATAAAACAGGTTCCAGATTTGGCGTAGACGGAATTTCAGGTTCTTTAAATATAAGCGTTTTTGAAAGGGACAACTGCAAACTTACATGGAAATCAGGAACCTCATTCAAGGATTCTTCACAGTCCTTTAAGGTTTTGTTGACAGATTTAAATGGAAAACCTATCTCAGGAGGAAATATTGAACTTAGCATTGATGGGGAAATTTACTACGGCAAAACAAAATCAAACGGATATGCAACAATCCGGGCCTATGCTCCATACGGACCATATAAGGTTTATGTTGAGTTTATGGGAAACAACAATTTCCTTCCGACTTCCACAACCCACTCAGTAAACGTCAAGGTTTCACAGTACGGAAGCGGTCTTAATACAAAAAATACTGTTTCAGCATTAAGCAAATACCTTAAATCATCCAGCCACTGCAAGGTCAACAGTGCGAAAATCAAATCATTGGTAAAATCATTAACCAGCGGTCTGACAAATAAGATTGACAAGGCAAAGGCAATCTTTAATTATGTAAGGGATTACATATCCTATGATTACTATTATGACACTCATAAAGGGTCTCTTGGAACATTGAATTCCCAAAGCGGCAATTGCGTTGACCAGGCACATCTGCTGATTGCAATGTATAGGACAGCAGGTTTCCATGCAAGATATGTTCATGGAAGTTGCACATTTGGTGACGGCAGATTCGGACATGTTTGGACTCAGGTGCTGATTGGAAACACCTGGATTGTGGGCGATCCGATAGGTTACGGCAATTACCTGGGCCAAATCAACAACTGGAATACTCATACCTACTCTCTTCACAACAGGTACCTGAGCCTTCCATTCTAATTTTATTTTTTTACATTTCCCATCATTTTTTTATTTTTTTATATTATAAACAAAACTTTAATAAGTAATGGTAACTAAAATTTATAATGTTATATTTATTAACAAATTTATTTAATCAAAATTATAAGGAGCTATTATTATGGCAATAAATGACGGAGATTTTGTAAGAGTAAACTTTACTGGTAAAATAAAAGAAACTGATGACGTATTCGACACTACTTTTGATGAAATTGCACAAGAAGCTGGAATTTTCGAAGAAAACAAAACTTACAAACCAATTCCAATCGTTGTAGGTGGAAACCACTTATTACCTGCTATCGAAGAAGCTATTAAAGGATTAGAAGCAGGAGAGAAAAAAACTATTGAAGTGGACGCTGAACACGGATTTGGTCAAAGGGATTCCTCTTTAATCCAATTAGTACCTATGAGAGAATTCAAAAGACAAGGCATGACCCCTGTTCCAGGTATGAAAATCCAATCCGAAGGTGCAACCGGTAAAATCTTAACCGTAAACGGCGGAAGAGTAAAAGTTGACTTCAACCACGAATTAGCTGGAAGAGACTTAGTTTACGATGTGGAAGTATGTGAAATCATCGAAGACAACGATGAAAAAATCAAAAGTATGATTGAATTACACTACTCCAATCCTAACGTCGACATCGACAAAACCGAAATCGACATCGTTGATGGTGTTGCAAACATTAAATTGGATGAAATGGCTAAATTCGATCAACAATCTTACATGGACATTACCTTTGCAAGATTCAGAATAGCTAAAGATATCTGGGATAACATAGAAGACATTACCAAAGTCAATTTTGTTGACGAATTCGAAAAAAGAGAAGAATCCGAAGAAGAAGATGAAGAATAAGTCTTCAGGAGTTATTTTTAAAATAACTCATTTTTTTTACTTTTTTTTTTAACATTATTGTGCAAGAATTCTCCGGCTTCTTTAAGCCGGAGATGAATTGCACTTTATGGATATGAAATTATTTTTTTTGGGTTAATTATTTTTTAAATATTACTTATCAAATGCTCTTGGAAAAACTCTATGTATTAAATATGATATATATTTGTGTATAGAGAAAAAACAGTTTTTATATGATTTTTTTTTCATTTTTGGAAAAAAATGTGGGAAAAAATGTCTTTTTCAGGTGTTTATCTATTAAAAGATATTTTTTTGTGTAAATCATATATTTTTAAAGCTGTTTTTTTTTATATGTGATTTGGTGTGGTTTAGATTTATATGTGTGTTGAGACTTTTATTTTGACTGATAAAATTGAATTTGTCCCTGATAAGGATTTAGAAAGGGAATTGAATTTTAATTTGCGTGCAGCAGGTTATGTATTCAATAAAACATTGGAATACAGTATTTACCGTGAAAACTTCGTTAAAGAATTTGCCATTGGTGAAAAATGGAAAGTCGACCGCACATACACACAAAATATTGTTAAAACCCTCAGAGATCAAAAAGCATTCTTAAAAAAAGCTGAATCTACATGTATTCAAGCATCTACAGACAGACTAATCAAAGCTTATAATGGATATTATAGTCATAGGACTGGTCGTCCGAATTTTAAATCACTTAAAAAAAATCCCGTACGTTCCATTACGCTTAGAAACAATGACTACAAAACTAAAGATGGAATCAAAGGTTCTTTAAGATGGGAGGAAAATAAATTTCGCTTAAATAAAATGGGATTCATTGAAGTCAAACATAAAAGAGACATCGATGGAAAAATAAAAGAAGCAACCATACTTAAAGAAAACGGACGATGGTTTGTATGCATAGCCTATGAACTAGAAAAAATACAACCACGAGAACAATTCCCTAAAGGACTATACGTAGGCATTGATGTTGGACTTACAGACTTTTTAACTTTTAGTGACTTTAAAGTCATTCCTAAGCCTGACTTGAAAAGGATTAATGGAAGAATACGTTATTATCAGCAGAAATTGGCACGCCAAAAAGAAGGTGGATCCAACTGGAAAAAAACACTAACAAAGCTCCATAAATGGATACAACATAAAAATAACCGTGTAAACGACTATTACCATAAAATATCCTATAATATAGTCAAACACTACAAATTCATCGCCATGGAAACACTAAATATTCGTGGAATGATAAAACAAAGAGGCATAAGTCGCAGCATTCATGAAATCGGTTGGGGAAAACTCATTGAAATGATAAAATACAAAGCAAAATGGTATGGTCGTGAATTTGTACAAAT
>NZ_JAZQIJ010000279.1:0-5145 GCF_045541095.1 Methanobrevibacter sp. | reverse complement strand
GCAATTTTAACACATACTCTACCTACTTCGATTGATGCCATTTATATCACCTTTAATGTTTGAATAATGATTTCTGATAATCTTTCTGGATCGAAACTATCAGAATTAATAATTAAATCATAAACATCCATATTTGAAATGTCAATATTATGGATTTCCTGATATCTTAAAGCTTCGCTTTTTTCACGAACAATGATTTCGTCTTTAGCTATTTCCACAGATTTAGATTCCCTGTCTGCAATCCTTTTGGAACGCACGTCAAATGGGGTTACTAACCAAAGTTTCAAATCAGCATTGTCAACAAAAAATGCTGATAATCTTCCTTCAACAATTAGATTTTCTGCTTGTTTAGCCTTTAAAGCTTGTCTTTTGTCAATTTCTTTATCAATATCATCATTACCTTCAGCAAACTCACTGAATTCAAGAACAGACATTCCTCTTTCAGCAGCCATTTCCCTAAAAACAGAACCTGCAGAAATATAAGGAATATCTAACTTTTCTGAGAGCAACTCAGCAGTAGTTGAAGTTCCAGTTCCAGCTAATCCGCCAATAGTAATAATCATTATTTTCTAGCCTCGTTTTTGAAATGTTTACGAGCACAGCTTGAACATAAGTAACCACCGAATGGGCGGCTAGGTCTTTTAGCTGTTTTTGATAATTTTCCAATTTCATATGGGCGTCCACGAGGAACTCCATGTAATACTTTACCACATTCAGCACAAACATGCTTGGATGGTTTTTTCTTTTTGTACCTTAATACATTTTCCCCACCAGGGGTATTTTTATGAACTCTTTTATATGATCTTGATCTAAACCTATTAGCAGGCATTTAATCACCTATAAATTTAATTTTAATAAATATTTAATAATTGTGTAATAGCGTATTCAATATAGAATACTATAATATCTTTTTTTCATCATTAATAAATGTATAGTTTAATGGCTGATTTTAGAACCCTTGTTTGAATCCTAAGAATTTTCTTAATATCTGACTCATACCGAAGGTACAAATCATATACCATAACAACCAACCGATTCCATACGGAATAGTTGCTTTTCCACCATATACAATGCTTCCAATAGCATGCCACATCGGTGTTAAAGTAACCCAGTAAACGGTAGTCGGCAACATTACTACTAAATTGTGAACTGCAGATTGCCTCATCCAGAAGAATATCAGGAAAATCGGAACTAATGTGACAATCATCGGTTTGAACTGATTGGTCATCATTGCAGTTTGGTCACCCATTAATTCAGCCTGTTGAGCTTGAAGTCTGGCGATTTCCTTTCCATCCCCTCTTTTTTGAGCATCCCTAAGTTGGGATTGGAATTCTTTCATTTTAGCTTGTTGTTCATTTAATTCATCTTGATCGACCAGATACTTGTTTGCAATAGTAGTGATTAATGATACAATAAATGCAACAATCAATACTGTCAATGCAGGATTGGCAGGATTGGGGTCGATTGAAAGAATTGGGCCAAATACAGTATTCAATGCTTGATAAATTATATCTTGGATACCAGCCATTTATAATACCCCTATAAATTTAATACATTTACTAATTTTTTAACTGAAGAATCTAAATGATTGTCGTGATTGGATAAGATTTTAACAGTAGCCCCGGTTAAAGTTGCATAAGCCATAGAAGTAGCTCTGTTCATTTCTTGATGTAACTGGATATCTTTTGCTTTTTGTGTGTCACGAACACGAGTATCATTATTTAATCTTCTGAATATGATTTCATCAGGATGTGCTTCAATTAAGATAAAAAGGTCTGGTTTTAATTCTTCTAAAACCCAAATTGGAAGACCTGGTAAGAAACCGGATGGAGTGTTAATGGTACAGTGAGTATCTACAATAACATTATCCTTTTCTGATCTTGCCTTAATCTCTTTAGCTGCTTTAGCTTGAATTTCTTTTTGAATTTCAGGAGCTAATTTTCTTAAAGCATCCCTATCTTGAACTATGTTTTCCTTAATGGCGATTTCAGTCATTATGTCCCCATAATTTAAATGGACATAATCTACTTCATCAAGCGCCCTACCAAGTAAAGTTGAACTTCCAGAACCTGGAATACCTGTTAATACAACCAATTTCATTTTAATCCCTCATTTTATAAAAGATATTGCTTAGGAGAATTAGTCATCTCCTAAGAATTTTCTGAGAAGTGGATTTGAGGACATAAGTTGTTCCTCTGCCATTTCTTCATAAAGTTTATGAATAATACCTACAGTAAGCAATACACCAGTACCTCCACCTAAAGCACCGGTTAAATCTGCAAGGAAAGCAATAAGACCTACATATATACCACTGATAATGGTAAGTGCAGGAATATATTTTTTCAAAATTTTATACAATTGACGTTTACTACTTCTAAAACCAGGTATCTGAATACCTGAATTAAAAAGTTGTTCTGAAATCTTTTTAGCATTCAAACCACTGATTTCTACCCATAGATATGAGAATAACATACAGCATAAGATAAAGAATATTGCATATACAAGAACATGCAACGGTTCTGTAATAAACATTTGCAGTTTAGGTGTTGACAATAACCATGCAATACCATCAACAGGTTTTCCCTTATCGATATGTCCTAAAATCGGAACGCCGACTTTTTGGAAAATGTTTGCAAACAATGTGATGTTAACAAGCAATGCACTGGTTAAAATAACTGGCATGTTACTTGAGTATACGAATTTTAATGGGTATTTACCAACAGATCCTCTGATTCTTCCATGACCTCTTACACTTCCGTGAGAGATAGGAATTTCCACTCTCATGGATTCACCATAAAGAACAACTAAAAATACGATAATAGTTGCAATCAATGGAATCAAAATTGAAAAGTCATATACACCAGTGGTAGCTAATTGGATAAATTTAGGAATAATACCTGCAAGCAGACCATCAGTACCGTTCAGTATACTGAATGTACCAACAACAATTGCTTGACATACACCTGCCGCAATGAACAGACCTATTCCACTACCGAATCCCCATTTGGATACAACTTCATCAAGGTAAATAATTACCAAAGCCCCGATAACAAGTTGCAAAATCAATATTCCAGTATAAGAACCATCCATAGGTACAATGTTTCCGGTTAATACTAAAACAGAAGCCTCAAATAATGTAAATATAATAGATAATACTTTTTGAGTAGCTTGAAAGTGAGACTTATCCTTATGAGAAGACAAATCTAACTCCAAAAGATTAGAACCCACTAATAACTGCAATACAATGGAAGCAGTTACAATAGGACCAATCCCTAAAGTAAGAATTGAACCAAAACTTCCAGCCATAACTGCCCTTAATTGAGCAAATTGATCGACAGATCCTGGAGTAACACCATATAACGGAATTTGACATAAAAAGTAATATAATACTAAAACAATAGCAGTCCATTTAAGTTTTTCATTAAAGTCTTCTCTGTGAACAGGAGATTTAACTTCTGGAATAATTTTAAATATTGGCTCTAATGCTTCTAGCGCGGACATAATCTTCCTCAATAATAAAATTTGAAGAAAGCTATAATTCTATAGCTTCTCCTCCTAATTCTTCAATTTTTTCTACAGCGCCTGCTGAAAATTTAGGAGCTGAAATTTTGAAAGTTTTAGTGATATTACCTTTTGCTAAAACTTTATCAAAACCTAGTTCGGTTACATCAATGACAATTGCATCGCCATCTTTAGATGCTTTTCCACTAGCAATTAAATTGTCAGCTTGTTCTTCTAAATAGTTTAAATTAACAGCATTGACTTTTTTAATCATTTTTTGAGGTCTTTTGAAACCATGTTTACCAAAGTGGTCTGGGTCGTGGATTACAGTCCAGGTCCAGTGTTGTTTGCCCATACCTGCTTTACCTTTTCCACCTTTGTTACCTGCACCTCTACGTTTTTTAGTACAGCCTCCACCGTTGGATCTAGAACCTCTTTGTTTGTTAATTTTACGTTTTGTTCTAATCATAATATACACCTGAGTTTAAAGCATTCTTTTTGCAAGATCTTTAATTTCTTCTCCCCTGTAACCTAAAGAACCACCTTCATTTACAGATAAACGAATGTCTTCATATCCTTTTCTTGGAGGGTGTAAACGGAATACAGGTTTAATACCTACATCAGCTAATTTAACGTCAGAATTAATTAAAGCTTCAGCTAATTCAGAAATATTGTTGTAGTCAGTATTTTCTGCAACATATTCTTCTGTAACTCTAACATTACCTGGGAGTCTACCTCTTTTAGCAATGATTGCTGCTAAAGTTTCAGCATCAATTTCTCCCCAAGTGATGTAATCCTTAGCTTTTTGAAGCATACCTTCGTAACTAGGATTTTCTTCAACTAATACTGCATGGCTGATTCTGTTAAGTCTTAACATGTCTAAGGTGTCTGCAATATTTTTTATGACACCGGTAGTTCCTCTAACTCTAATAACTAAAAACATATAATCACCAATTAGTAGTTAACTCCCATCTTTTTAAGTTCTTCTTGAGTAGCTTTAACATTACTTAATTCTTTTAAAGCACCGAATACTGCGTTAGCAAAGTTAACAGTAGTTTGGGTTTGTCCGAAAGTTTGGGACCATACATCGTGAATACCGGCAAGTTTTAAGATAGTTTTACCAACATCACCAACTACTAAACCTACACCTGCAGGAGCTGGCATTAATGTAACACTTACACTACTTGATTTACCGGTTACTTTGAATGGTACTGTGTGTTCTCTTCCACATACACAACCCCAATCTCCACAACCTCTTCTAACTTTAATAATGTTGTATTTAGCGTTGTCTACAGCTTTTCTAATAGCAGGACCTACTTCTTTAGCTTTACCTTGGCCTAATCCTACATAACCATCTTTGTTACCTACAGCAACAATTACTCTGAAATTAACTTTTCTACCGGATTTATGCATCCTTTGAACTAAGTTAACATCCATTACTTCTTCTTCTAAATCTGGAATTAAGGCATCAACTATTTCTAATTCCATAATTGGAAGACCTTTTTCAAAAATTTCATCGATATCAGTAATGGTTCCATCTTTAACTAATCTACCCATTTTAGTTTTAGGTTCCCATTCATCAATATTAAAACTCATAGTTATACCTCTGCCTCGTCAATATTTTTTAAAGTTTCATCAAAGTTT
>NZ_JAZQIJ010000278.1:0-2223 GCF_045541095.1 Methanobrevibacter sp. | reverse complement strand
ATAAAATTTTTGGCATATCCACAAAATAAGGCAAATGGTATACGTTAAAACTTGAAAAAAAAATGGAGGATTAATAAATGAATGAAACAGATAATGGGAACTCATGGCTTCCACTAATAGTAATTGCTTTGGCTTCCTTTATTATTGCTTTGGACGCTACATTCATGAATGTAAGTATTTCTCAGGTTGTTGCTGATTTGCATACTGATGTTAGTACCATTCAAATGACCATGTCATTTTATACTCTCATCACTGCCGCATTCATGTTGCTCAGTGCAAAGCTTCAGGACATAGTTGGTAAAAAGAAACTGTTCTTAATCGGTACTGCACTTTACGGTGTCGGTACATTTACCGCAGCAATAAGTTCAAGTTCCACAATGTTATTTATCGGATGGGCAGCAATTGAAGGTGTTGCTGGAGCATTAATGTTACCTGCTACCGTTTCTCTAGTAAGTGGATCATATTCCGGTGAAAAACGTACAGTTGCTTTAGCAATTGTTGGTGTAATGGGTGCAGTTGCAGCTGCTGTCGGACCGCTCTTCGGAGGAATCATGACAACATTTTTCAGTTGGAGATACGGATTTGCAATTGAATTAGTAGTTGTTTTTGTAATTTTAATAATGAAAAATAAAATACCTGAATTCGAACCTACTGAATCTAGAAGTGACCTTGATATTACTGGTGCTATAATCTCATTAATAGGTCTTGTATTGTTAGTTCTAGGTATCTTATCACTATCTAAAGAATTCACTACAAGCATAGGCGTTATTGTAGTGGCATTAATTGCATTAGCAATCTTTGCATACTATGAACGCAGAAGAAAAAGTAATGGTCAAGTGCCATTGCTTGATATGGACTTATTTAAAGACAGAAACTTACGTACTGGAACTATAATTTTGTTATTAAGTTACCTTTCAATGGGAGGAGCATTGTTTGCAGTTTCCCTGTATCTGCAAAGTGTATTGCAGTTAAATGCATTTGACACTGGTTTAACTACACTTCCAATGACTATAGGTCTGCTTGTTTTCGCAATTTTGGCTCCAAGTTTGACTGGAAAATTGAGCCATAAGATAGTTATGGCAATAGGATGTATAATGGCAATCGCAGGATGCCTGATTTTAAGCACTCAATTCAGACTTGATACAACAACATTGACTTTAATGCCAGGACTCTTTGTACTGGGTTCCGGACTTGGTTTCCTTATGGCTTTATGTACAGATATTTCATTATCCAATATCCCAGCGGAAAGTCAAAACAATGCATCTGGTGTTAATTCAACAGGTACATCATTAGGTGAATCCATGGGTACAGCAATCATCGGTATAATTCTGATTTTAGGAGTTGTGGGTGGTGTTTCCCATGCAGTAGATGTTTATGCACCTGAGTACTCAGGAAATGAAACATTCCATATGCAGGTTATAGACCAGTTCCAAAAAGTGGGCAATATAAATGATCTCAAATCAGATCACACTGTTGTTGAAATTGTAAACATTATTATTCAGGATGCTATGGCATTCGTAATGCAGATTACGGCCGTCATAATGGGTATTGTATTTTTACTAACGTTACGGCTAGAAAATGCAAACATTAAAAAACAATGAGAGTTTTTCTCTCATTTACTTTTTTTATTTTAATATTTTAACTCTAAATGAGTCTGAAAAAGATTAAGGCAAATAGTTTTTTTTAAAACATTTGAAAAAGTGAATAAATAGAATTTCGGAGGAAAAACATGGAATCAAATCAAATGGCAGGAATATTATCCATAATTCTAGGATTGATTTTTATTATTTGTCCAATATTCAGTTCATTAACATTGACCGTTCTTATAGGATTAAGTTTAGTATTCTTCGGTATAGCATTGATAATAAGTGGATTTACAGTTTTCAATATCATTATTGGTATTCTGGCCATCATAGTTGGGGTGGCATTTACATTTAACATTGCCGCATTGTCCTTCCTTTTAGGATTACAATTCTATGTAGTAGGTATCATAATGATTTTGGCAGGTATTGTGGGCATTATTTCAGATTCACAAATGTCAAAAATTGCTTCAGTATTAATCATTATTTTGGGTATTGTATCTTTTGCTCTTGGTGGCCTTTCAATAGACCAGCCACTTTATGCTGCAGTCATTATTGGTGTGGGTTTAATCATCCAAGGTGTAAGATTATATATTGATTGAACCACCCCACCCTAAGAGGGTGGGGATTCCTGAATTTTTTT
>NZ_JAZQIJ010000277.1:0-1766 GCF_045541095.1 Methanobrevibacter sp. | reverse complement strand
ACTTTTTCAAAATCTTCTGCCGAAATGATTGCTGGCATACCTTGCTTAATTTGGATATATTCTGATTTCGATGTGTAGGAATTTCTCTTGCCTTCGGAATTTTTCGGAGTAGAACGGTCATAAACGTAAGTACCCATATACTTTGGATTTTTCAAAATCGCATTGAGAGAAGCCTTTGAAAAGTCATTTCCTTCCGAAGTTTTGTAACCATTTTCCTTGAGATTTTTGATGATATAACTATATCCCATTCCTTGTAAATAAAGTTTATAAATTTCTCTAATGATAGGGGCTTTCAATTCATCAATTTCATAAAATCCCTGTGCATTGACTTTGTAGCCAATTGGCGGAGTACCGCCTAAATGTCTGCATTGTTTCGCACATTCCAATAATCCAGCTCTTGTATTTTTAGAAAGCGTTTCGGAAAAATCTTCTGCAACGGCTGCCTTGATTGTTGTAAGGAGTTTACTTGTTTCAGTATTTGTATCAATTCCATCAACAATGGAAATCAATCTAATACCATTTTCAGCAAACCATTCCATATCAGAAAGCTGATTTTTAGCATTTCTGTGAAGCCTGTCGATAGCTCTCACAATAATAATTTTGGCTTCAACAGTACCATGTTTAATATCCGCTATCATCTGCTGATATTGTGGTCTGTTGATATTTCTTCCGGTTTTTGCCATATCAATGTAATAGTTTTCAATCTCCATTCCGTGAGAGGAAACATAATTTTCGATTGTAGTCGTTTGAGCTGCTACACTGTTTCCTTCGTCCTGATTATGGGAACTATATCTGATATATGCCAATACTTTCACTTTTTTCTCCAATATAACCTCACTGATTCCTTTCAGACATTTGTATTTGTTGGTTTATATTCTTCTGTAAGAATCTGAATCAACACATCAGCGGCAAGATTCAGTATTTCATTTTCTTTCTGCTCATTTTCAGCAGTGAAATTTTCGCATTCACAGCCATCATAATAGAAATGCTTTTCCGCAAGTTGCAACCTTGTTATCTTTAACCTTGTAATTTCCGTCATGAATGATAGCCTCCTCATTGTTCGTAATATCAAGCGTTTGACCAGTTATCACTTCATAAATTGAATGCTTCTTCACATTCGAGAAAGTTTCCGCTTGTTCTGTTCCAAAGGCTTCATTCGCCTTTGCAACGTCAAATTGATAGGCATAGCAGGAAATGCCGTCTATATTTAATTTCGATTTGATTCTGTCCTTGGATTGCCTGATTAAATACTTTTCTTTCTCCAAATGCTTGATAGCTCCTTTCATATCGGAGATACCACACTCTTCAAGAATTTTTTCAAAGATAATTTCATTGATTGCGACTTTGAGAGGTTTACCGCTTTGGATTGTAATCCATTTAATTCCTTGTAACTGTGGATGATTGGTGATATAGTTAAATATTGCATGAATAGTATTTTTGCCGATTTCAGAAGATTCTGAAAGTTTGTTGTGAACTTCAACGCAAATATTCTGTAATGCTTCAATATCAACCAAAATGCCGATATTTTGCAAAATATGTGCAGTATGGAGTATCAAAGCATAATTCAGAATCAGTCTGTCAGTTAAAGAACATTTTTCAAGTTTTGGATTTTCTGCAATTATCTTTTTAATTGTCTCGTAATTTGTAAGGGCTTTTTTAGAATCAGAGTGCAGAAGATATTCAGAAATCAATTTTCCAACAATGCCGTAATTTGTTCCGACAAAGGTTTTAATTTCATCAGCGTGTTTGCTGTTTTTCGTATAGGT
>NZ_JAZQIJ010000276.1:0-3197 GCF_045541095.1 Methanobrevibacter sp. | reverse complement strand
TTATAATGTGCACTGATTTTTAGTGTTTGCTTTTTGAAATTATTTAAATGCAAAAATGGAAATATGCTTATTTGTTTTCAATAATCTCTTTAAGCTCTTTAATTTCCTCACGCAGTTCCCGGTTTTCTTTTCTGATGGCGTCAAGTTCACTTTCAATCTTTTCGGACTTTTCTTCCAGGCTTTTTTTAACATCATCAATGCCGTCGTCATCGCTTTCAAGCATGGTGTCGGTGAGATATGATGATATGGATGCGGTAATTGTTGAAAAGATGACTATTCCAATCAGAATTAGAATCATTGTCAGTATCTTATCGTTATATGTCTGAGGGGTGATGTCTCCGTATCCGACGGTAGTCAGTGTGACTATGACGAAATAGAAATAATCGAAAGGACTGTAGGTGGTTCCGAATACATAAAACAGCGCTGTGAATGCCAGTATGATGATGACTATTGCGATTATGATTTTGTGAAATTCTGTCTTTTTAAAAAACTCCATAAACGATCCCATTCTCGCAAAGCTGATTACTCTAATTAACCTTAATATTCTGAGGTATCCGAAAATGGATCCCGGAAAATTACCCGGCATGAACAGGTCGATTATAAAGTCGAAGGGTATTGATGCAATCAGAAGCAGGATGTTGTCCCGGTTGAGCAGGAACTTTTTTTTAGAAGGAGCCTTCATTAGGCTATAGAAAAATTCTCCCAAAAGAATTATGCAGACAATAAAGTCAAAAATTTCAATATGGTTCATTGTAGATTCTGAAACATTCAAAATGAGGGAAACGGTAATCAGAATAAAGTCTGCAATTATGATGAGTGGTAAAATTCTGTTATACCACAATTCCGCTGATTCATTTTTGAATAATTTCATTTTCCACAAACCTCTAAAAAATAATATAGTTACAGATAAATAATCTGTGTTTACTGATTGTTAAGTATTTTTACCTGTAATATGTATCGTTCAATTGCAATCTTTTTTGCAATAAGTTATATACAACAGTTATCAGATATTATATTATGTATTGTGAAAACTGTGGAGCGGAACTTCCGGACAATGCCACATTCTGCTCCAGCTGCGGAAAAAAGATAGCTCACGGACAGAACAAAAACGTTTACATTGCACTGTTGCTGACATTTATATTCACAGGACTCGGTTCGATATATGCGGGCAACACCAAAAAGGGACTGATTCTTCTGGGCGTGAGAGTTCTTCTCATAGCTATAGGAGTCTTTGTTAACATAGTGCTTATCCTTGCAATGCTTGTTTGGGCATATGCGTATTTTGAAGCCTACAGGGATGTTCAAATTGCAAACGGCCACTCCAATCCAAATTTCATCAACGAATTTAAGGGATGGAACCGGAACAACCAGATAATTGCCGTTCTGATAATAGCAATCATACTGATTTTCACCGTTTCAAGCTGTGTAAGCATCCTTACTGTGAACAGCTATTCAGATGATGATTCAAACACTCATTATTACGTAAGCAACGGCGGCAGCTCATCATCTTCTTCGTCCCATTATTCAGGCGTTGACGATTCGCCTCATACGATTGCCAAAAACGATCCTGACTGGTATTACGACCACTACGAATACGGGGACAATGACAAAATAGACGAGTATCTTGAATCTCAGGGTTATGACTGAAATTTTATGGTGTGCATTAATGCTCCGGCTTGTTAAAGTCGGGAACTTCACAAAATTTTCATGTTTTAGTGCAAAATAGCGTATATATACACAAATTTTATATAGTCTACTAATATATTATAAACTATGAAAGACGATTTAGATGTAGAGTTACTAAAAAAGATTGCGTATGTTTCAGTATCTTCATACAGGCTTCGAACAGTTAAGGCATTGCACAATGAAGTGAAAATTCCAACTCAGATTGCGAAAGACACTGAAATTTTGCCGAATCATATCTCTAAAATACTGACAGAACTTAAAAATGAAAATATTGCGGAATGCATCAACGAAGAATCCAGAAAAGGAAGGCTGTACAGACTGACTCCATTCGGTGAAGAGGTAGCTGAAAACTTGGATAAGTTTTAGGTGATGTTTTTTTAAAATTAAGGTGTTCATTGTTAAGGATTGAACGATAATTTACATTCTCCAATTTGTCATATTAATAACTTCCTTAACTATTTGCAATCGGGTTTATATGAAATGATTGAAAAATGCGTTTTTCACTAATTTGGAGCGCATAGTAACAGTAATTTTTTTTTAAAAAATATTCCATTCGCTATTAAGAAGTCAAAATTTTCCTCTGGAAAGTGGATTAGTTATAACTATATCTGTTGGGTGTGGCAAGATGTATGACTTAAAAAAAGTTGAAGAGAAGTTTCATGAATACTTAAAATCAAGATTGAACGAACAAAGATATTGTGTAGAAAAAATCAAATTAACAGAAAAATTATTTCATGAGCAGGAAGCGTTATATATAAATTGAAGATTTAATTTCCTGATTGGCCCTGGGGCGTTTTTGCGAAAATTTTTTCAATGCAGGCTGTAAAGCTTGCATTATTCATTTTACTTTTTTTGTATGTTTTTCTAAACGTTTTGTCTTGAAATATACGATGATTTTTTGACACTTCTGATAAAAGAATTTTTTTTTCAAAAATCAGACAGCATTCTTTAAATCCAAAACTAAGATTTTGAGGAAAAATTTAATTTTGTAAAAAGTTTTGAAAAAGAACAATCAGTTTCAAATCAAATATCAAGGGGATTAATGTAAAAAATCAAAATTAAAGCAACAAATTATCATTATCGGTTGCAAAACAAAATTAAATTTAAATATTAACAATTTCTTAAATAATAATGAATGATAAAGTTGACATGGTTTCACTACCTAAAAAATCTTTCTGGCATCTGAGTATACCTATTATTGCTTTTTGTATTTTTGATGCAATTTACGGTATTGTCGATTTGGCATGGGTATCGCAAATTAACGTTCACGCTTCCTTTGCAGTGAGTGTTTCAATACCTTTCGTTACTCTCATATTTTCATTCGGGGATTCGATAGGCCAGGGTGCCAATTCCATGATGTCCCGTTTTATCTTAAATAATGCAAGAATACCATGACCTCTTTTAGGTCGTGGATGAATTGCAAGTTGGGTGTACAATCTTTTTTAATTAATTTTATTGTGTTTATTTTTATTTAATATATTTGGAGACTATTTTAGGTCTATGAATTTTTT
>NZ_JAZQIJ010000275.1:0-35109 GCF_045541095.1 Methanobrevibacter sp. | reverse complement strand
TGTAATTAAATTAAATAATCTTTGTAAAAATATAATTTAATTAAGCATAATTTTAATTAAATTGGTGGTTATGGTTGAGGTATTTTTTTAAAATTAAAAAAAAATAAATTAGCATATAGCCAATTTATTTCATAGCATCTTTGACCCTGTCAAAGAGTCCTTTTTCAACATGTTTAATTTCGTCTCCGCTGACTTCAGCAAATTCTTTAAGTAGATTTTTCTGTTTGGAGTTTAATTTTTTAGGAACCACTACAGTTACTGTAACATAGAGATTTCCTCTGCCGTTATGTCTGACGGAGTTCATACCTTGACCTCTAAGTTTGAATACGGTTCCGCTTTGTGTACCTGGTGTAATTTTAAATTCTACTTCTTTGCCTTCAATTGTTGGGATGCTGATTAAATCTCCTAAAGCAGCCTGAGGGAAACTGATTTGCTGTTCTAAGTAAAGGTGGTCACCTTCACGGGTGAATTTTCTGTGTCCTTTTATATGCACTGTAACAATCAAATCACCTTCAAGACCTGGTGCCTCACCACAGTTTCCTTCTCCTGAAACCCTTAAGTGGTTGCCTTCATCAACACCTTCCGGAATTTCGATTTTAATTGTTTTTGTTTTTCTTTTACTTCCTTTACCGTGACAGTCTTCACATGGATCTGTAATGATTTTACCGGTACCGCCACATTCTCTGCATGGTCTGACATTAACCATTTGACCTAAGAACGTATTGCTGACTTCTTTAATTTGACCTGTTCCTCCACATTTTGGACATGTGGCAGGGTCGGAACCCGGTTTGGATTTTGATCCGTTACATGTTGGACATAATTCACTTCTTGTAATCTTGATTTCTTTTTCACAACCCTGGAATGCTTCCTCTAAACTTATTGGAATTTCTGTGTAAATGTCTGAACCTCTTTGCGGTCCGGTTCTTCCACGGCTGCGATTGCCTCCACCAAAACCAAACATGTCGAATATGTTTCCGATATCGAATCCCTGGAAAATATCCTCGAAGTTTACATTTTGATAGAAATCTTCAGCAGTAAATCCATCCATTCCTGCATGACCGAACTGGTCATATCTTTGACGTTTTTCATCATCAGACAAGACAGCGTAAGCTTCACTCACTTCTTTAAACTTATCTTCTGCATCAGGTTCATCACAAACGTCCGGATGGTATTTTCTGGCTAATTTACGATAAGCTTTTTTGATTGTCTTTTCATCTGCAGATTTATCTACTCCAAGAACTTCGTAATAATCTCGCTTGTCTGCCATTTATTCACCTTGAAAAAATAATTATAAAAAATAGATAGAAAAAATAATTGTTTTATTCATTGTTAGTTTATTTATTGATTCTGATTCTGTTTTTTATTACCTAACAAATCATAAAACTTAATTATTTTATCTAGTCTTTTACTTCATAGTCTGCGTCAATTGTGTCATCATCACTGTTGTCTTGAGCACCTGCATTAGGGTCAGCTCCAGCTTGTTGTTGGGCCTGTGCTTCTGCTTGTGCTTGTTGGTATATTTTTGCACCAATTTCTTGAATTACATTGGATAATTCATCAGACTTTGCTTTAATGGCATCAATGTCATCGCCAGCTATAAGTTCTCTTAATTCGCTAACAAGTCCTTCGACTTTAGTTTTTTCATCTTCAGATACTTGATCTTTAAGTTCATCTAAAGTTTTTTCTGAAGTGTAAATTAATGAGTCTGCATTGTTTCTGATTTCGATTTCTTCTTGTCTTTTTGCATCTGCTTCAGCATTCATTTCTGCTTCTTTGACTTTTTGTTCGATTTCTTCATCGGATAATTTTGTAGAGGAGGTAATTGTAATAGCCTGTTCTTTACCGGTTCCTTTATCTTTAGCAGTTACATTAATAATACCGTTTGCGTCAATATCGAATGTTACTTCGATTTGAGGAACTCCTCTTGGTGCTGGTGGAATTCCAACAAGTTGGAAACGTCCAAGTGAAGTGTTGTCAGCAGCCATTTTCCTTTCCCCTTGAAGTACGTTAATGTCTACAGATGGTTGGTTATCTGCAGCAGTGGAGAACACTTGGCTTTTCTTGGTAGGGATAGTAGTGTTTCTTTCAATTAAAGTGGTTGATACTCCACCTAAGGTTTCGATACCTAATGATAATGGAGTTACATCTAACAATACAATATCTTTAATTTCACCAGCTAATACTCCTCCTTGAATAGCTGCACCCATGGATACACATTCCATTGGGTCAATACCACGTTCAACTGGTTTTCCTATGAATTTTTCAACGTATTTTTGTACGATTGGCATTCTGGTAGGTCCACCAACAAGGATAATTTTATCAATGTCAGCTCTGGTCATTTTTGCATCATCTAATGCTTGTTGCATAGGTTTACCTGATTTTTCTACGATGTGGTCGACCAGTTCTTCTAATTTTGCTCTACTGATTGTGTCAATTAAGTTTTTAGGGGTTCCGTCGGTACCCATTGCAATGAATGGTAAGTTTACTTCAGTGGTTGTGGTTGTGGACAATTCGATTTTTGCTTTTTCAGCAGCTTCCCTTAACCTTTGTACTGCTTGGTCATTTTCCATTAAGTCAATGCCTTCCTGAGTTTTGAATTGGTCTGCTAAGTATTGAATCAATACGTTATCCATATCGGTACCACCGAGTTGGGTGTCTCCGCTGGTGGATCTTACTTCAAATACTCCTCCACCGAATTCCATGATGGTTACGTCTAAGGTACCTCCACCTAAATCGTATACCATAATGTTCATGTCTTCTTCATCAGCTTTATCTAAACCATATGCAAGGCTTGCTGCGGTAGGTTCGTTTACGAGTCTTACAACATCTAAACCTGCAATGGTTCCAGCATCTTTTGTTGCGGTCCTTTGGTTATCGTCAAAGTAAGCAGGCACGGTAATTACAGCTTTTTCTATTGGTTCGCCTAAAAAGCTTTCTGCATCTTTTTTAATTTTTTGTAAGATGAATGCGGAAATTTCCTGTGGAGAGTATTGTTTTCCGTTTACAGTAACTTTGTGATCAGTACCCATACTTCTTTTAATTGCACTGATAGTATTTTCAGGGTTGGTTACTGCTTGTCTTCTTGCAGGTTCTCCAACTAACATTTGTCCGTCTTCAGTAAATGCAACATAACTTGGGAAGGATTTACCGTATTGACTTGCTCCTTCTGCTGAAGGGATTGTGGTTGGTTTTCCTCCTACAAGCACAGATGCTGCTGAATTACTTGTACCTAAATCAATTCCAATAATTTTTTCTTTTTTAGTATCAGACATAATTATCACCAATTTTTTTTATTATATATAATTAAATAAACGTAATCTTATTTTTTACAAACGATAACTTTTGAGTATTTAAGAACTTTGTCCTTGTACATGTATCCTTTCATAAGTTCCTCTATAACATATCCGTTTTCAACATCATCAGATTTCTGAACCATCAGGGCTTCATGTTTGTTCAAATCGAACTTTTCACCTTTTGCCTTGATTTCTTCAACACCTTCTTTTGTTAAAATGTCTTTGAATTTGTTATATGTAAGTTCTATTCCTTCTCTTAAGTTTTTATCATCTTCAACTTCCAAAGCTCTGCCGAAGTCTTCATAACAGTCCAGAAACTCTTTGATAATGTTTTCATTAGCAAATTTTATGATGTCCTTGTTCTGTCTTTCGGTAATTTTCTTGAAGTTTTCGAAATCTGCTTGAAGTCTTTGTGATAGTGAAATATACTCTTGGGTTTCAGCTTCCTGTTTTTCAAGATCTTCTTTGAGTTTAGCAATTTCTTCATCTTTCAATGCTAACTCGTCAAGAACTTCTTCCTGTTCATCTTGAGTTTCAACTTCAGTTTCACTTTTTTTTTCGTCAGTCATATGTACACCTTTTTAGGTTTGTTGAAAAACTTTTGTAATAACCCCTCAACCGAGAAGCTTTACTTTAAGCACTTTAATATTGGTTTTTGGGAATTTATGGACATATAGGAAAATGGTTCATCATATTAGAGTTATTACTTTAAGTTTTTCAGAACCAAATATTAAAGTAACAAAAAGTTATCTTTCTCTTACATTATTATAGTAACAAAAAGTTATATAAAGGTTTCGATATTGAAAGTTAGAAAAATTGAAAATTTTCTTTATTATTTTTTATTTATTTAATCTGTAATAATCATTAAACTAATATTTTTTTAATTTAGCTTTAAATAATTATTTTTAATTATAAATATGTTATTTAATAGTGGGATTAGTAAAATAAGGTGTTTTTATCCTGTTTTTAACTTTTCTTACATCTTGTAATAAAAACATAATATTTTATATATGGTGAAAATATAAGTTATAATCATGACTAATAGTAACGACATTAACAAAAATAAAAGTAATGTCAATTCTTCTAATGGCCACATAGAAATTAGAGGAAACTATAACGACCAATTAGGAGATATTGATAAAGAAGATATACTTGATGTAATGGGTTGTAAAACAAGAAGGGATATTATTAATCTTTTAAGGGAAGAGCCAATGTTTGTCAGTGAAATCTCAAACGAACTTGACATTGGTCAAAAGGCCATCATAGAACATTTGCGCGCTATGGAAGAAATAGGTATTCTGAACTCTTCTTACAAGAAAATCCTAAGGGGTCGTCCACGTAAATATTATGATTTGCAACATGAGGTAAACATCCATATTACAATTAACAGAAATACATTTGATGTTAACCTTTCAGAGGATATGCTCAATACATTGCAGCTTCCTTCAGGGGATGAATGGTCCAAACTTTTAGACATAGAAAAAAGAATAGATGCAGGTCAGCTCGAAGCGATTGACGAGCTTAAAAATCAAATAAGGTTATACGGTAACCTTAAAGACAGGGCGGAATATATCCTCGAGAGAACCTTAAAGAAATATTAATTGGTCAAAACTAAAAAATGGTTTGTTTCAAACCATTTTATTTTTAAACTTTTTTTGCAATAATTGCCTGGCCCAGAGAAACAGAACCGTCTCCGGCACAGGTGTTCAGGTGTTCAATGAAATTGTAGCCTTCATTTTTAATGTAGTTTTTTACAGTTTCGGTTATGGCTTCGTTGTAGAACACTCCTCCGGTAGCTCCGATATCAGGTATATTCTTTTTATCTGCCGCCCGAATCGCAAGTTCTGCCAAACCATTAGCAACTGCATTCTGGCCTGCTCTAGCAACATCTGCTTTGTTTTCTCCATTTTGATATAATCTAACAACCTCTTTTAAGATTTCTGTTGTATTTAACTGATTGTTTTCAATTATATATGGAATTTCAATCTCTTTGGTTGAATAATAAGCACATGATTCAAGTTTCATGGAGCATTCCCCTTCGTATGTTCTTTCATGAGCTATTTCAAGAGCCACTGCCATTGAATCAAGAACCCTTCCGGTACTGGAGGTTTTTCCTACATTGATGTTTGCATCCAGCTGTTTGAAAAGATTTTTAATTTCAATGTCTCCATATTTGAAGTATTTGGAATAATTCTTAATCAGTTCCTCATCATTCAAGATGCTTGCAAGCATTCTTGCGGGATATCTTGTAGCCATATCTCCTCCAGGCATCAGGTGGCTTTGAAGATGAGCCATTCTTTCAAAACTGCTTATGTCTGTGTAGAGAATTTCTCCTCCCCAGCTGGTTGCGTCACTACCATAACCGACACCGTCGGCTGTAATTACAATCATCTCTTCAAGGGAATGGTCATTTGCAAGGGCAACGCTATGGGCATGATGGTGCTGGATAGGCATAACCTGCGCATCATATTTTTCACTTAGCTCATGAGCAAGCCTTGTTGTGAAAAAGTGAGGATGCATGTCACATGCTATTATATCGAATTCGTTTATTTTTGTAATCTTTTCCATATTTTCGATGGCTTCCCTTAAAAACGCCAATGTCTTTGGCTTGTTGGTATTTCCTATGTGCTGTGAGGGGTATACGATATTGTCTTTTGCTATTGAAAAGGTGACGTCAAGTTCGGGACCCAAAGCCAGTACGTTGCTGTCATTGACTTCATAACTGATTGTGTAAGGCTCAGGGGTGTAACCTCTGGACCGTCTAATGAATGATAAAGCGTTGTTTCTGAATCGAATAACGGAATCATCGCACCTGTTGAGGATTCTTCGGTTGTGAACAAGTGAATAGTCATTGACTCCATTTATTATGTCCTCATTTTTAATCATCATAGGTTCTCCAGGGGTATTTGCCGAAGTCATTACGTATGTGTCGATGCTGCTTTCATCAAAAAGCAAATAATGCATAGGAGAATAAGGAAGCATCACTCCAATGTTGTGAAGTCCTGGAGACAGACTTTCAGGGAACGGATAATTGTCCTTTTTCTTCAAAATAACAATCGGCCGTTTATTTGAAGTGATTGTTTGAATTTCTTTTTCGCTCAGCTGAGCATAATTTTGAACAGATTCCAGATCTTTGCTCATAACTGCAAACGCCTGGTTTGGCCGGTTCAGTCGTTTCCTTAGTTCTTTAACAGCATCATCATTGTATGCATCAACAACCAAGTGTGTTCCGCCGATACCTTTAATGGCTAAAATTTCGCCCTCTTCAAGTTTTTCGGCACCTAATCTGATTGGATTATCTGAAACTATCTGTTTATCGCCCTCATAAAATGCCATTTGAGGACCGCAATCGCTGCAGCATATTGCCTCTCCGTGATAACGCCTGTCCAAAGGCTGCTTATATTCCTTCAAACATTCTTCGCACAGCGGAAAATCTTCCATTGAAGTTCTTTCCCTGTCATATGGGACGCTTTCAATGACGGTAAACCTTGGTCCGCAGTCGGTGCAGGCATTAAAGGGATATTTATATCGTCTGTCTTTAGGATTTCTGATTTCCTCAAGACATTTGTCACAGATTGCAATATCCGGCGGAATTACGCTGATTCCTGAATAGGAATCGTCACTTTCAATAATCTTAAAATCAGTAAAGTTTTCAGTTTCAATGTCGTTAACCTTCATTGAATCTATTTTTGCTATTGGCGGCAGTTCTCGAGGTAATCTAGTAATAAAATCTTCTGTATTATCGCCTTCAATAATGATTTCAACAACATTTCCAAGGTTTCTGACATATCCGTTAAGATTCAAATCGGTTGCAAGTCTATAAACGTACGGCCTAAAGCCAACACCCTGAACTATTCCTTGTGTTAAAATCTTTTTGGCTTTCATAAATATATTATTTAAGTGAAATTTTATATAAAATTTTATCCTATCTATTATTATGAAAGAGATTCTTGAAAGATTGGCCCGTGGGGAACTTAGTATTGAAGAGGCTGAAAATTTAATAAAGGCGGATAATATTTTAGAATTCGATGAAGTTGCTAAGTTCGACAATAAAAGAAGTGAGCGAACCGGATTTCCCGAAGCGGTTTTCTCTCCAAGTAAGGATTATGATGACCTTTTGCTGATTATTACAAAATATCTTGAAAATGATAATATGGACGATTTGATAATAACCAAATTGTCGAAAGAAAGATATGAAAAGATTTTAAACGATTTGGGCGAAAATCAATTTATTCTGGATTATAATAAAAGGGCTCAAATTTTGATTATAAGAAAAGAACTTAAAGAAATGGAAAAAATAGCAAAAATCGGAATAATCACTGCCGGAACTTCAGATATCAATATTGCCGAAGAGGCAAGAGTGATTGTTGAGGAAGGCGGATGCGAAGCCATAACTTCATATGATATTGGCGTTGCCGGAATCCATAGGCTATTTCCCCAAATTGCATATATGGTAAAAGAAAAAGTCAGAGCATTCATTGTTTGTGCCGGAATGGAAGGGGCGCTGCCTTCAGTTGTGGCAGGTCTGGTCGACGTTCCTGTTATAGCAGTTCCAACATCTGTCGGATATGGCGTTGGTGAAGGCGGACGTGTGGCATTGGATGCCATGCTTCAGTCTTGTGCTCCGGGAATAGCAGTTGTAAATATTGATAATGGGTTTGGCGCAGGTGTTTTTGCACTAACTATTGTTAAAAGTGATTAGTTTGATTTACGAAACATTCAATCCGAATATTCATGATGTTAGGCATGTCGCCCGTCTGGTTTATGATGTTGATTTTAGAACATTTGACATGTTTTTCAAATCCGATGAAAAGGCTATTGATGCAATTTCAAAGTATCTGTCCAAAAAGAACATAAATCCTTATTTTAAAGTGATTTTGGATGAAAATAAAAACATTATAGGTTATGTAAGCATTTATCTGCATGATGATGACCATAAATTCATATTCAAATCATTAAGGTTGTATCTGGTCGATATATTGGACCATTTTGTCTTGTGTGATATCGGCAAAGATGATTTGTATCTTGCAGAAATTGCAATTGATGAGTCCCAGAGGGGAAAAGGTTTGGGAAGAAAAGTAGTTTCGGATGTCATCGATTATGCCAGATCTAAAAATTATTCCAGAGTAATTTTGGATGCCGATTTTAGAAATACTGGAGCTAAAAAACTTTATGAATCCCTGGGATTTAGGGAATTTAATAAAAAACGGGTCAAAATTGCAAGTTTTGAGAGAGGAATGCATAATATGGAGTTCATTCTCTAGGAGGAATTTTTTTTATTGCTTCATGCACTCTTTTACAGTTGTTCCGATCTGTAAATATGAAGTAATCATCAACATTTTTCACGTGTTTTTCTTTCATTTCGCAGTCATTTTCCATGTAATCTATTAATAATTCTATTAACTGATCCTCATCCTTGCAGACTTCTCCAAAGCCCATTGTCTCATAATCGAAATAGCTTTCATCTAAATTAAAGTGATAATCATCTTCACTTTGGTAATATATTACGGGTTTTTTCAGATAAGCAAAGTCAAATGCAACTGATGAGTAGTCCGTAATCATTATTGCTCCTTTTTTAAATAATTCCTGGTAGCTTCCACGTTCATAATCTATTTTGACATAATCGTTTTCATGGAATAAGTCAATAAATTGGTATACGTGGGGGTGTGGCCGGAATATTATTGTGTATCCGTATTCTTTTGCTTTTTCTATTAATTTTCTGTTGTTGATAAGTGAATCATATGTTTTAAAATAGGTGGAGTTGCTTATTGTGTATTTATTTTCATGGTCAAGATATCTTCTCCATGAGGGCATCAGTAAAATTGTTTTTGTTTTTCCATCTCTTAAATTGTCGAATCTTGGAAATCCTAATAGCTGGATGATGTCTTCATCATAATTATAATAATATTTGAATAATGAGTCATATTCTTTTTTAGATGCGGTTAATAGGAAATCCAAATTTTTATCGTATTTATTTAGCCAGCCTGAAATGTTATTCAGGGTTATTCCATGCTGCAAAAATATGGTGCTTGATTTTAAAAGGCCGGCAAAATTAGGGTAATGGCCCCAGAAAGCGTAGATATAGTTATTGTCCGGGTGTGAAGTAATGATTTTTTCTGTAAATAATCCTAAAACTCTATGTTTTATGGAATGGTATGGGATAACCGGACCTATCTTTTTCATTTTGTCAAAATAAGGAGTATTTTTATCAACAATGAAATATTTCTTGATATCTTTTTCATCCTGATTTATTGAATATCTGAAAAGATGCATTCCGTTATCATCGGCTATAGTTGGAAAATCCATATAAAACCAGATTCTTTTATTCCTTAAAAAAGGATATAATGCCATGTACATGATTCTTATTGGTATGGCTGTTTCGAATCCTGAAACTTTATTTTTCAGCATGTTAAACAGCACTTTTACTTCTTTTTTAAGCCATTTTCCGGTTGTTTTTTTGCTGATTATAATCTTATCATTTTCAAGGTGGCTTATATATTTTTTAGTTTTTGCATATCCCACGACCTTTGAGAAGTTGCACGGTCTTGAAAAATCAATATGGAGTTTCTGATTTATTGTGGATGCAAATTCAATTTCAATTTTTTTATTTGGGTTTATTTTGAGGCGGAATTCAAAGGTATGATTTGTCAGGTATTTTTCATTTAAATAATATTTCTCCCTTTGCGGGAATAAAACGGGACTGGTTTCAATTTTTTTATTATTTACATATACATCTACTTTTTCTTCTGGAGATATTGAATTGATGTTAGCAAGGATATATAATTCATCATCAATAATTTCGTATATGTCAATAAAAACTGTGTTTAATTTTAATGACTTTGTTAATTTAAACTGGTCTTTTTCAGGATAAGAATAATCGTTTTTGAGATACAATAGAAATGTTTTGATTTTTATATCCATATCGTATTGATCATAGATATTTTCATCACTGATTTGGGGTAAAATCTCTTTTATGCTCTCATTTATTCTCCTAATTTCATCCGGAGTCAGTTTTTCATAAATTGTATCATTTAAAATAACGCTATTAAATAAATATAAGATTGTTTTCTGAATAAAATGGGGAACAAAATTATATTTTATTAAGCTTTCCAGTATCAGTTTATTTAAATGAAATTTAATTTCCGTACTGGCTGAATTTCGCAAGTTTGGCATTACATTCAATATTGCATTTTCATCTCTTTTATTATGGGCCAAGTATTGCGCTTCACTGCAGATTCCCAAGTATGGATTGTTGATTAAAATTTCATTTACAAATGCAATGTCCTCGGAAAGTTTAGGCTGGTTTGAAAATACAATATTTTCAATTGCGGTTTTTCTAAAAAAACAAGATTTTATCTGGGGCTGGAAAAAATTAGGCAATTTCAACAGGTCAATTACTCGTGTTGATGCATATTTTTTCGCAATAATTTCTGATTTTTTATGAGAATTAAAATCAGTTGGGATGGATACGATTTCAACATTTTCGTGTTCTTCGAAAAATTTCAACACATTTTTTAGTGTATTTTTCGAAAGGGCATCGTCTCCTTCTAAAAAATAAATATACTCTCCTTTAGAATAGGATATTCCAAAATTTCTGCTGACACCATTTCCTTCATGCCTTTTTGAAATATATTTGATATTTTTGGGATATAGTGATGCAAACTGCTCACAAAGAGTACCTGTTAGGTCAATACTGCCGTCATTGATTAAAATTATTTCTATATTCTCTTCAAATTTTAATGTTTGATTTATAATTGAGTGAATACATTTTGAAATGTTGGATTCAGCGTTATAGGCCGATATGACCACTGAAAATTTATAGTCATTCATATTCTCAACTATTCATCTTGTTTTTGTTTAGGGTCACGTCTCAATGAATCAATGATTGAATCTATATGGTCAGTAGAATTGTCCTTGAAACCGGATAATTCGATTGAAAATGTATGATTTAATTTTTTAAAGTAATATTCATTATTGCTATAGTCTGTCAGTTCGAAGTATATGCCGGGCAAAGTTGCATTTCCATATTTATAACTGGTTTCTTTAATTACAGAGATGTTTTCATTAAGTTTTATTTTGTCCAGTTCGGTTTGCATGCTACTGTTGATGTCCGCATCTTTTCCGAGGTCTTTAATAGTTATTTTTTCACCGGTATTCCTATTGATTAATCTTATAAATTTCGCATTGTCTTCATCAATATTAAATGAGTCCGGAATTGATATTGTAAATTTTCCAAGATTAACGTTGGCAACCCCTATTGTTGTTGAAGATTCCGCAACAATAAACAGGCATGCACACCCTATAATAAATATGATTATGATATAAATCCATCTTTTATCCATTTTAAAACCTATTTTTTTCTTTTTCTTTCTGTTTTCATGTCCTGTTTGGCATCTTTAACATAAGCTTTACAAACTTCATCAGCAGGACCGTACATTTTAATTTTACCGTCCTCTAACCATATGCATGTATCACAGATTTTTTCAATTTGTTTAATTGAATGTGTCACCAGTAAAACGGTTACGCCGTCTTTCATCATGGAATTGATTTTATCCGCACTCTTTTTCCTAAATTTAATGTCTCCAACGGATAATATTTCATCTATGATTAATATGTCCGGGTTAATCTGCGTAGCTATTGAAAAACCCAATTTTGATCTCATCCCTGAGGAATAATTTTTAATCGGGTAATTGATGAATTCTCCCAATTCGGAAAATTCCACAATCTCGTCATACTTTGCATCAATAGTTTTTTCATCGATGCTTAAAAAAGAACCGTTTAGGTAAATATTATTTTTACCAGTATAATTTTTATCAAATCCTGCACCTAATTCCAGTAAAGGTGCTATTTTACCTTTTGTGGTTATTGTTCCGGAAGTAGGTTCATAAATTCCGGACATTATTTTTAACAGGGTACTTTTTCCAGCGCCGTTAAATCCTAGGATTCCCAATTTATCTCCTTTATACACTTTAAATGAGATGTCATCGAGGATTCTTATTTTTTCATGACCTTTTTTGTTTCTTTTAATGGTTCTTATTATAAATTCTTTTAATGTGTCAATTTTATCTTTAGTAACTTTAAATTCCATAGTTAAATGATCAACGTCAATAACGACTTCTTTATCTATTTCTCTAACCAGCATCTCGAGTTCTGATTCTTTTGTGACGAGGTCATATTTGTCGCTTCCCTCATATTCCACAGTTACTTTGTGTTTTCCTGCAGTTAGATTTTCAATAGGTATGCTTGCAAATCCTCGAATATCGGTTTTTTGTCTGTAAACCTTGTCATCAATAGTAAATTTCAATTCTTCTCTGGGTATTGAGGCAAATTTATCATTACGCAATCTTGCATAGTATGCACCTTCATTGTTGACATACATTTTCATTTTTGGCAGATTAAGTCTCACATTAGGTTTTTTTGCGGGTTCTTTTTTAACAGGAGTTTTATTCGTGGTTTTAGGAGGTCTTCTAATCTTTAAATGGGTTTCAATAATTTGTGAATACTCTCCATTCGGATATGTGACAAATACGTCATGTAATCCGTATTTTAAATCTAAATGCAGTTTAACTACTCCTTTCGGATTTGTTTTTTCATAATACACTTCATTGCCTATTTTTATCTTAACTTCTTCATCAACAATAGGCTCACCGTGTTCATCATATGCGGTAATGTAATAGTAATTGTCATCGGATTTAATCATGTTTTTTGAGGCTGCAAACAAAACCATATTTCCATATTTCCATTTAGCGGGAGGTAAAATTTCTTTTTTATCCTCCAATTTTGGAGTATTATCTTTTTTGAAAATATTTCTGATTTTTTCCTTTAAACTCATATTAAAACCTATTATAACTCTAATGCTAATTTTTTATCATACATTTTAAATAAGATTATTCCAATGGCTAATGTAGTTATTCCAAATACTGCCAAATAAGCTAATGAATAGATATCAGGAATAATTCCGTAAACTACACATTGTCTGAATGATGAAATCGCACAATAAATTGGATTTAATGAAAATATTTTTTGGACAGTTACGGGTACGATTTCCATAGGGTAAAACAATGCAGATGCATACATTAAAATTAATGTGAACACTCCATAGAGATGTTCCACATCAGTAAAGTATGTGTTGCATACGGATAATATCAGTCCTAATCCAAAGATTAGCAAAACCATGAAAAACATTGGGATAACTGCAAGTACTATTGTCCAATGGAATTGTGCTCCGGTTACAAACATGACTCCGAATAATATTATAAATGAAATTAAAAAATTTATAAACTCATAACATACTTTACTTATGGTAAACATGTATTTCGGAATATAAATCTTTTTAAGCAGGGATGCATTTGATTTTATTGATTTCATTGCACCGTTTGTAGAACTTTTAAAAAAATCGTATAATACTCTTCCGGATAGGAAATAAACCGGGTAATTTTCGATTTGTCTTCCAAATAACATTGAAAAAATAGCAGTAAACACAAGCATGATTAGCAATGGATTTAAAAAACTCCAAGCTATTCCCAATACTGAATCCTTATACTTTGAAGTTAAATCACGTTTAACCAATTGTTTCAGTAAAAATGTTTTTTCAGAAAATGTATCAAACATTGTTTAACCTGCATTATTTTCTTCTTCTTTCGAATTCTTCAAATATTTCTTCTATATCTATTCCTTTATATACAAGAATGAGTAATGTGTGAAATATTAAATCAACAGATTCATATACTAAATTCTCATCATTTTTGGCGGCAATTAAAACTTCTCCTGCCTCTTCTGCAATTTTTTCAAGAATTTTGTCTTCAGCTTTTTTGTCGCTGTCCTTCATTATGTTGGAAGTATATGAATCGATGGGATTGTCACGTCTGGATTCGAGAACTTCGTATACTTCTCTAATAATTTTTTCATCAGCCATAATTAATCCTCTTTTGATTCCTGATCTTGCATACTTTCAGTTAGTGCGATTAACGGATGTTTATCATCATCAATAATTTCAATGTCGCTAAATGAGTATATTCCTGCCTTATCAGCTGTTTTTTCCATTCCCAGTCTGATGTCCTGGCATAAATCAATGACATATGAATCAACAGTTTCATATCCTCTTTGTGCAGATGCAACCGCTCTGTGGTGTCCGTCCACAAGAATCCATCTGTCACCAGTCTTAACCACAATGGCAGGTTCAGCCAGACCTTTTTCCAATTCATAAGCACGGCCTTCAAGTTCATCAGCATAAACTCTGTCCTGTGTAGGCCTTAATTTATTTGTTTCAACAGCTTCATGTCTTAAGATGGTTTTTATACCATATAACTGTTCCAAAGTTTTTTTGAAGTATTCGACTTTGGTCGGTGTTGATCTTTCAATGTGTGACCTTACCATATCTGTGTTTGTGATGATTCCGACCAATTTTCCGGTTTCATCAACAACAGGCATCCTTGAAATACCTCTTCTGAACATTACACGTGAAGCATCATTAATGGATAAATTCTGATTGGCGACGACCAGTTTTGTTGTCATTATGCCCTGAACTGTATCTGCCCATTTTTTTGCAACGATATCGAATGCGGTAACCATTCCGACTAATTTTCCGTCATCAACTACTGGGTAGCTGTTGTGGTGACTTTCTTTCATTAAATCGATAATGTGGTCGGTTTCAGTATCAGGAGAAACACTTATGACATCCTTTGTCATATAATCTTTAACAAAAGATTTTTTATTTCCCATAATTGCACCTACTCGATATTTTCTTTTAGGAGTTTCACTGTTTCTCCAGGGTCAGCTTTTCCACGGGTTATTCTCATTACCTGTCCTACAAGGAAATTAATTGAAGCCTTTTGGCCGTTTAAATAATCATCTACAGCTTTTGGATTTTCTTCAATGGCTTGTTTTACGGCAGCTAAAACCTCATCATCTTTAACAACACCAAGCAATCCTAATTCTTCAGCAATTTCTTTTGGAGATTTTTCATTGTTTGGCATTTGCTCAATGATTCTTTGACCTGCTTTAACTGTTATTTCTTTAGATTGAACCATATTTAAAAATTCAATAAGATTTTCAGCGCTGATTCCGCTGTCTGAGAAATCCAATTTGTTGTATGTTAAAACTCTCTTAAGTTCATCTCTCATCCATTTTGCTGCAAAAACAGGATCGATTTCTTTTGCAACTTCCTCGTAAGTAATGGATAAGTCGAGTTCGGATGTTAGAACTTTTGCGGTTTCATTGTCAATGCCGTATTCTTCAACAAACCTGTTCATCTTATTGTGAGGGGCTTCAGGCATTGTGTCTAAAACTTTTTGTATTGTTTCATCGGAAATTTTCATTGGAGGTAAATCAGGATCTGTAATGAATCTGTAATCATCTGCATCTTCTTTTAATCTCATTGCAGTTGTAATCATTTGACTTTCAACATATGCACGAGTTTCCTGTTTTGTTTCAACTCCTCTTTCCAAATTCCTTTTTTGCCTGTTTCTCTCAAAGATCAATGCTTTGTAAGCACCTTTAATGGAGTTAACGTTTTTCATTTCCACCCTGTTTCCTCCATTGATGGAGATGTTTACGTCAGCTCTCATGGTACCTTCTCCACGAGCTCCTCCACTGTATTGTAAAACACGAATAAGTTCTTTTAAGAATGTTCTTGCCTCTTCAGGAGATTTGATGTCCGGTTCGGTTACGATTTCAACTAATGGTATTCCTGAACGGTTGAAGTTAACTGTACCTCTGTCAGGTTTAAATTGACCTGGGTCTTCTTCAACGTGTATTTCTCTGATTCTGATACCGTTTAATTCTCCGTTAATTCCGATAGGAACTGATGTTCTCTGATAACCGGATGGCAAGTCAGGATAGTCGTAATGTTTTCTCATAAAGTATGTTACGTCTTGATCAATTTCACAGTTTAACATTAAAGCTATCATTAAAGCGTTTTCTAATGCTTTTTCATTTGTAGGATGTGGTTTTGCACCTGGTTGATTTAAACAAACAGGACAGATGTTTGTGTTGATTGGTGCTTCCTGATAATTTGTTGGACAATCACAAAATAATTTTGATTCGGTTTCTAGTTGTACGTGGATTTCGAGTCCACACATCATATCGACATCGTCACTAATAATAATTCCTCCATGGATAATTTTTTTATATTGTCATAATATTTGTTTTATTCAATTTATAAACATTATTAAAAATAGCATATTTTTCACTAAAAAAATCAGTATTTATTTTTTAATGATTCTTTAATATATCTTTTAATGAACTTATCCAAATCCGGGGAAACTTCACTTTTTTCCGGGCCCAGCATATTTTTGTCAGTAAATGTTCCTTTCAGTTCACGGCCTGCCCATTTTACTTCTTCTTCAACACGTTTTCCGTATTTGGTTCCAAACATTTTAAAAAGAGGGAATTTTGTGATTCCATTAGCTCCGCTTAAGATTAGAATCCCGATATTTGCAAGGTTATCAATCCAGGTTCCGCATATTATTTCAATATCTGGAAATGCCAGTCTGACCCTGGCAACGACTTGGGCATAATAAAGTGATGCCGGCTGGGATGAATTTGCATAAATGGTTTCCTTATGGGGATTCAGTGAGTAGAATATTACTCTGTCGATATTGTGATTTTTAATGTAATCAATAACATAGTTGACATCATCTAAAGTTTCACCAAGTCCTAAAATTATAGTTATTGCTTTTTTAAATCCCAAATCTCCTGCAACATCAAGCATGTTGCTGATGTCATCCAGTTTTTTTGAAGGACAAACTCTTTCATGAATTTTTGGATTCGCAACCTCTACCGCACCGGTAATTCCTTTTATTTCGGATCCATATTCGCTTAATTCATCTGTTATTCCGGTATTCAACCAGACTCCGTCGCCAGTGATGTTTTTTATTGTGGTGGCGATTTCTTTTATTTCCTGTGTTGAAAATGATTCATATCCTCCGGATAAAAATTCTATATTCCAATCGAGGCGGCTGCACATTTCTGCTTCTGCATATATGTTATATATGTTTCTCCTTGCTTTTGTCGGATCTTTGATTTTATTTTTTTGTGTGGACATATAGCAAAATGCGCAATCTCCTTTATCGCACCACCATGATAAGAAAACGGCCCTTTCAAGAGTTATTAAATTGCCGTATTTCTTTAATGTAGTTTCATTTGCATTTTTAATTAAGTCGAATATGTTGGAATCCATATTATGTATATAGTTGCTTAAAGTTTATATATTAGTTTGTATTAATTTATTTATGGAAGACCTGTATTTTAGGTTAAAATTCCAAAAAACCAAAAGCTTTATATACTATTAAATGTATAATTAAAATTACTGTTTAAAGTCGTTTGATTTTTAAACAATGGATTTATTTGGTTAAGTAAGATGGGTGTCTCATGCCATCGTAGCTCAGTAGGTAGAGCGTTCGGCTGTTAACCGATTGGTCACAGGTTCGAGTCCTGTCGATGGCGCTTTTGGGCCCATAGCTTAGCCAGGTAGAGCGTCCGGCTCATAACCGGAAGGTCATGGGTTCGAACCCCATTGGGCCCATTTGTTTAAAAATCGTTATTTGTATATGTATGCTCCGGTGGTGTAGTCCGGCCAATCATTTCGGCCTTTCGAGCCGAAGACTCGGGTTCGAATCCCGGCCGGAGCATTTAAAAATTTGTTAAGATTTTTTGTGGTTTCTACGTATCCTTAGTTTTTTATAGCGGGGGTGCCCGAGAGGCCAAAGGGGACAGGCTTAGGACCTGTTGACACAGGTCTTCCAGGGTTCGAATCCCTGCTCCCGCACTTTAACAATTTTTAACATTTTTATCAATGCCGGGGTAGGGTAGGCGGTCATCCTCCGGGACTGTGGATCCCGGGACTCGGGTTCGAATCTCGGCCCCGGCCCCATTTATAAAACTTTTTTTTAATATTACTTATCAAATGCTCTCTCATTTGTTTTATATACTTTTTAATTTAAATTAATAAATGAGGGTTAAAATGGCTAAAAAAGGTTCAGCAGAAGAAAGAGACTTGGTACATAAACTTTGGGAAAGAAATTTTGCAGCAATGCGTGCTCCTGCATCCGGTGGAGCAACCAAAAATCCGCTTCCTGATGTTGTTGCTGGAAACGGCAAGCTATATCTTGCTATTGAAGTAAAAACAACCACTAAAGATAAAGTTTATATTGATGAGCCTCAAATCACTGCTTTATGTGAATTTTCAAATATTTTTGGTGCAAAGCCGTATATCGGAGTTAGGTTTAAATATACTAAATGGCTATTTTTAGAACCAGAAAATACTCCTCGTACCAGAAACGGAAATTATAAAGTTGAAAAAGATTATGCCCTTGAAAAAGGATTAGAAATCGATGAAATAGCTGGTATCGATAGGCAAATGAAATTTGATTAAATGGTAATCTTTATATATTATTAAAATATATTTAATATTGTATGTTATGTGGGGTTATGGTGTAACCTGGCATCATCTGGGACTCCAGTTGTCTTTGAAGAAAATACGCGTAACTGAACAGTATCCGTTGTGATGAACAATTGGAGTACTGAGGCAAGAGAAATCCCAGGATCGGGGTTCAAATCCCTGTGACCCCATTTTCATAATTAACTTCTTTTCAAAACTTTTAATAACTTTTGTATTTATATTATTTTTCATGAGTTCTGATATTGTTTTTATTATAGGTTTCAATTATGATTCTAACTGTTTTTTGATTAATGGCAATACCTTGGTTGATACAGGCGCCGGTCAAAATAAGGATTATCTGTTTTCAAAACTTAAGGAAAATGGAGTAAATCCTGAAGATATTGAATTGATTGTGAATACTCACTGTCATTTTGATCATATTGGGGGAAATTATTTATTCCCGGATGCAAAAGTCGCAGTCCACAAATTTGATGCGATTTCAATGAAAAACAAGGACACATTAGGAACCGGAGGTAACGCTTTTCTAATTGGTGACGGCGATAATTCCCGAGTGGATATTGAACTTGAGGACGGAGACGAAATAGGTGATTTTGTCGTTATCCACACTCCTGGTCACACTAAAGGTGGAATTTGTTTATGGGACGGTGAAAATCTGATAAGCGGTGACACTATTTTTGCAGGGGGAGGTGTTGGAAGAATGGACATCGGCGGTGATTATCAGGACATGAAAAGTAGTGTTGAAAGATTATTGGAGTTGGATGTGAAAAATATCTATCCTGGTCACGGTCCAACTGTAGAAAATAATGGAAAAGACCATATTAGATTGTCTTATTCCTATTTATAATCTTTTTAATTTTCTAATATTTTAGATACTTTTTTCATTGTTCCTCTTTTGACTACAACAGAAACCTTTTCGCCTCTTGCGATTGTATCGTCAGGTTGAGGAATCTTGAATTTTCCATTTTGGTATGCAGAGATTATAATAAAGTCTTTTGTTGGGGAAACTTCCTTAAAACGTTTTCCTACCATTTTGTCGTTGGTTATTGTCATTTCCAATATTTCCGCATCACCTTCACCAAGGGTGGTCAATGTGGAAACATTAGGATTGGTGACATATTGTGCCAATTCCCTTGCTGCACTTATTTCAGGGCTTATTACTTTGTCTATTCCTACTTCTTTAAAAGCTTCCTCGTGGTCAGGGTTACTTACACGTGCAATGATGTTTGGGACGTTGAATTTTCTAACCAGGATGCATGAAAGCAGGTTTGCTTCGTCGTTACCTGTTGTTGCAATAAAGTAATCTGCATCTTCAATATTGGTTTCATCAAGTAATTTGGAGTTTGTTCCATTTCCACAGATTACAAGAGCGTCCAAATCTGCAGCAACCTCATTACATAATGTCTCATCGCTTTCAATCAATGTGATGTCTGCACCGGAATCAATCAGTAAATTTGCCAGTGCAAGTCCGACACGACCTCCTCCCATAATAATCGCATACATCAAATCGCCTCCCAATTATATTTAATAATCAATATTTAGTTTATGTAAATATAAACTTATCTTTTGAAAATTTCAAAACCTGCTCTCAGTGTAATCAGTACTGGATAAATTTCCAGCCTTCCGGTCCACATGTCAAAAAGACTTATTAGTTTCAGGAAGGGATTTATGGTATTGTTGATTATTCCAAGCTCCAAACCGTTGTTTCCCTGAAGGGACATTGCGGCAAACAAACTTTTAAATGGGTCATATCCGAAAAGACAAAATGCCGCCCATGTAAACATTATAATCATCATGTAAAGGGTTATGAAGTTTCCCGCTTGGGATATTGATTTTTCAGGAATTGTGTGGCCATTTAATTTTACAGGAACAACTCTGCCCTCAGGTGACAAGATTTCTCTGATGTGTCTGTAGATTCCTTTAAAGAATGTTATCATACGTACAAGTTTAATAGCACCTACAGTAGATCCGTTGGAACCTCCTGTAAGCATTAAACACATTAAACATATTATGACGAATGATGGCCAGCCTGACATTGTGAGCGGAGAGGCCACATTGGCTCCGGTGGTTGTAATTGCAGAAACTACCGTAAACAGTAATTCTATAGGTACAATATTTGAGACCAGATATAGCATTAATGTCACAACTGCAATAACGGTGATTATGATTTTAAACTGCAGATCGTTAATTAAAGATTTTCCTTTTGATTTAATAACATTGTAATGAACTAAAAAGCTGGTAGCACCCAGAATCATCAATACTATTGATATTAAATAAATGGCGTTATCATGATAAAATCCCATATTGGCATTCTTTATGCTCATTCCTCCGGTTGATATTATGGAGAATGTATTGCATAAAGCATCAAAAACAGGCATTCCGGCCAAAAGGTATAGTATCATTCCAAAAACAGTATAAATAAGATAAATTTGCAGTGTCTTTTCTAATGTGGCTTTAATACTAGGTTTAATCCTTTCGTTACGGGCTTCTGAATGATATAATTTTGAAGATACTGAACCGGGTTTGGTTAAAACACCAATTACCATCACGACTACTCCCAAACCTCCAATCCATTGTTCAAGTGCTCTAAAAAATAATATGCTGTGTGGAAGTATTTCCACATCCTGAAACATTGTTATACCGGTTCCTGTCAGGGCGGACATACTTTCAAACATGCCGTCTATGAAAGGTATGTGGGTTGCTAGCATAAATACGGTTCCGCCAATAATACTTGCCCATAACCATGCAAAAGCGGAAATCATCATACCGTGCTTAAGTCGCATTATTTTTGTGGTCTCTTCAAAATATTTGAGAAATCCATAACCTAATCCTATTGATATTGCGGCAGGAATGACAAAACTGATTACATCAAATTCAAAATAAATTAAATCAAAAATTAATGGTATAATGCACATTATTCCGATACCAATCATAAGGTATCCGGAATTTCTTGCCACTAAAATCAAATCTGATTTGGTAATATATCTCATCGTGTAATAAATTTGAATAAATGTCTATATAAATTTATAAGTATTATGAAAAATCTAATATAAATTATGGATAAAAAAACTTTATTGTTTTTGGGAATAAGCATTCTCATTTTAATAGTAATGTTGTGGTTTGTAGGAATTGACCAGGTTATTGATGCTTTAAAGGTAGCTAAATTAGAATTTATCGGTATTGCTATAGTCGCACAACTGATTAACTTTTATTTATTTGCTTTACGTTGGAAAATTCTCAATGGACTGGCAGATATGGATGTCGGCATCAGGAAATTGATTCCTATGGTCCTGGTTGGATTGGCTGTAAATAACATCACTCCATCCGGCCGTGGTGGTGGTGAGCCGGTAAGGGCATATATCTTGTCTCGGGAAGAAAATTATCCTATGGAAGAGACATTTGCAACTGTTGTTGCCGACAGGGCTTTGGATACTTTTCCATTTGTAGTTTTAGCAATTTTAACAATTATTGGAATGGCACTGTCCTTTAATTTCGATTTATGGTTGCTAATTTTGATGGTTGCTGCAGTAATTGCTATTGTTGCGATTCTTGTGGTGTTCATTTATATGTGTATCAATCCTAAATTTGGTAAAAGGGTTGATGGATGGATTATAGGTCTTGTCAGAAGATTTTACAAGAAAAATTCTGATGAATTGGAAGACAAAATCCATGGCATCATCGCCGGTTTTCAGGATACCATGAAGATGGTAATTTCAGATAAGCATATTCTTTATTATGCAATTCCATTGTCATTTTTAATATGGTTTTTTGAAATCCTCCGTGTTTATTTCGTGTTTTTAGCATTCGGAGCAAATGTAAGTCTTGTTGTCATTGGGGAAGTATTTATCCTTGCAAGTCTGGCAGGTATGATTCCACTTCTTCCGGGAGGTCTTGGAGCGGTGGACGGAATAATGATTATTTTCTACTCTGCAGCTGGAATTACTCCTTCAATAAGTGCGGCAGCTACAGTCATTGAAAGGCTGATTTCATTTTGGATGCCTACAATATTAGGTATGGTAATTTTACCATATTACGGATCTTCTGTTTTAGATAAGATTTCATTCAGTTCTTCCAATGAAGAAATTGAAGAGGAATTGAAGGAAGACCTTAATGAAGAGGGGTAATGTTTATTATTAACGTGCATTTGGCTCTGACTTTTTTAAGTCGGGACGAACTGCACCATGTCTTTTTTTTGATGTAAGAAATATTTCTCTTACATTATTTTTTCCATTAATTTTTGAAATTTTTTCTTAGCTAACAAATAGAAAACTTTATTTTAATAATGGAATATACTTTTAAATGTTAAGAGAATTAGTTTAATTAATAATTTTTTTAACCTAATTTTCAACTAACTAAATGGTGAAAAAATGGAAATTAATGGCGTAAATATACAAGATACCTTTGCTGAAGGTTTCGGAATTAAAGTATCTAGATTAATTATTACTGCTGCTACCAAACATTTAGCTAAAATTGCAGCTACTGAAGCTACAGGATTTGCTACTTCAGTTATCGGATGTCCTGCAGAAGCAGGTATTGACCAATATGTTCCTCCAACTGAATCTCCAGATGGAAGACCAGGTTATGCAATCATGATCTGCCACATGTCTAAAAAATCTTTAGGCAACCAACTTATGGACAGAATCGGTCAATGTGTTTTAACTGCTCCTACTGCAGCTGCATTCAACGCTTTAGAAAGTGAAGAAGCATTCCCAACCGGAAAACAACTCAAATTCTTCGGTGACGGATTCGAAACCGAAAAAGATGTTAATGGTAAAAAAATGCACGTAATTCCTATCATGTCCGGTGAATTCTTAGTAGAAGATGAAATGGGATGGAAAGATGGAGTAGCTGGTGGAAACTTCTTTATCATGGCTGACAGTCAAATGGCTTCCATTGTTGCAGCTGAAGCTGCTGTTGATGCTATTCACGCAGTTCCTGGTGTTATCACTCCTTTCTCCGGAGGTATGGTTGCTTCTGGTTCCAAAACTGGTTCCAAATACTCTTTCATGAGTGCATCTACCAACGAAAAAGAATGTGTAACCTTAAAAGACCAAGTGGAAACTGAATTACCAGAAAACGTATTCGGAAACATGGAAATCGTTATTGACGGTGTAGATGAAGAATCCGTTAAAGCTGCTATGAAAGCAGGTATTGAAGCTGCTTGCCAAGTACCTGGTGTTATCGAAATCGGTGCTGGTAACTACGGCGGTAGTTTAGGACCTTACCAAATCCACTTACAAGAATTATTCTAGGAGAGTTCAACTCTCTTTCACTTCTTTTTTTTAAATTAACTTCTTGAATAAATAATATATTTTTTTATACTCTCCTGACCAATAGTTTAATATATGTTCATTATTGATGGACAGTTATCATTAAATGGGGGATAGTATGAAGCGATTTAAGATTTTCAATTTTATTTTGATTCTGTTCGTTTTATTTCTGTGCATGTGTATCGTTTCAGCTCAGGACAACACAACGCAAAGTTTTAAAGACGGTGCAATACTTGATGGGGTAGATGACCAACATATTATTGACGATGCATCTGATTTGCAGAAAACCGATACTCAAATTGAAGTGGATGACCTTGTTTCATATTATAAGGAAAAAAGCAATGTTGTAGGATATCTTAAGGACAATAACGGAACTCCTATTAAAGATAAACAGTTAAGCATATGTTTAAATGGAAAACAGTATAGTCGAACAACTGATTATTTGGGAAAATTCACGTTGCCTTTAAGTTTGAAGCCGAACACATATAAATTATCAGTCAAATTCCTCGGTGATGAAAATTTCACTTCAAATGGGCAAAATGCTGTTGTAAAAATTAAAAAAGCACCTCTTGCCATTAAGATGAGCAATTACAACACTTATGTTGATTCTGACTTATTTTTTAAAGTAAAGGTTTACAATAAAATAACTGGAAAATCAGTTGAAGGAATTAAGGTTTTATTTAAGGTCTATTCCACAAAAACCAAGAAATATTCATATTATTACAGTACAACTGATAATAATGGTGTTGCAGCATTAAATAAAAATTTAAGGATAGGAACCTATAAGATTTCCACTCAAATCAGGGATTCAAAAAATAAAAACTACATTTCATATAAAAATTCCAAAAACAAGGTTACAATGAAAGTTAAACCTACTGCCGAAACCGGATGCTGTTCATTTTACCTGCAGACCAGTTCAACAGAAAGTGTGGCAGGTTTCAGGCGTGATGCCACCAATGCACTTACAGTTTACATAAAACATGTTAAATGGCATGGCAGAACTGCCATAAAACAGTATAAATTAAGTAACTCTTACTTTTTCCATTCTATTACAACATCCGACGGATGGATGATTGGAACTGGGGGAATTGACAATCCAAGCATCAACAGGGCAATTGAAAATCTTGCGGGAAAAATGGTTAAGGCAAACAAGATTAAAACCTCCTACCTTAAAAAGATTAAAAACTATGAAAGGCGATTGGGTCTTGGTCACTTCTCAATCAAGGCGCCCAACGGAAAATTTGCGGTGGTTTGGCTGAACGGCTACCATACTGGCAAACTGAAACCTGGTGAGTATATCAGCGTTCCTAACCTGAAGTCATGCTATAGGCACGGCACTTATGCCAAATTCAGCAATGACCTGTTGAAAGCTGCCGTAAAGGTCGGTGCAACTGATGTATTTGGAGTAAATAGGCGAGATATTACTCTTTTCCATTGGAAATCAACAACCGATAAAAATTTCAAGACAACTTCGCTGGTCAAGGTTTACGCTTCCAATGACAACGGCCGGATGGTCGGCAGGTCTACTGGTTATCTGAAGGACAATATTTACTACAAAAACAAATTTGTAAGTAAAAATAAACTTCCATCCAGTCCTAAAATGAAACATTTGGGTACTCATAAGTTTGGAAATATCGGTAAATTGGTTAAAATTCCGACTACAATAAAAGCACCTGCTGTTACAAACGAATTCAATCAGACAAAATATTTCAAGGTTACAATAAAAAATAAAAACACTAAAAAGCCGGTATCCAATCTAAAAATAAAAGTTAAAGTATATATGCATAATAAAACAAAGTCATATACACTTAAAACAGATAAGAATGGTGTTGCTAAGTTAGATACTAAAGACTTTTTAACCGGTTCTTACAAGGTCGTTCTGGCACCGGCTACAAATAAATATTTAATTTCAGGCAAAAGCACTATTAAAGTAAAAAATTAAGGGGAAATTTATTTCTCTAATTTTTTTTCATCTGGGTTTGGGGTGGATCTATGAAAAAATACTATAAAAGAACGTTGATACTTCTGTTAGTGTTAGCAGCAGTAATCATGAGTACTGGTTTTGTTTCAGCTTCAGAAAACATAACTGGCGATGTCGTTGATGAAAGTTCATTTCAAGAACTGATTGGGGAAAATCTCGCAGAATCAGTTGATTCGGATGATTCAAAAATCATTACTCAAATTGATATAAAAAATACTAATTCATATTATAAAGAAAATGTAAATGTTGAAGTCAAACTCAAGGACTCAAATGGTACTCCATTGGCCAATAAAAATGTTGATGTTTATTTCAATGGAAAGGTTGAAAATAAAACCACTGATGGCAGTGGTAAACTAATTTTATCTTACAATGCTTTAAAGCCAAGTAATTATAAATTAAACGTAAAATTTGCCGGTGATGAAAATTTCACATCATCAGATGCAAATTTCAATGTTAAAGTTAATAAGGTTCCATTAGCAGTAAAAATGAGTAATTTCAAAACTTATTATAAATCCGGCTCATTTTTCACAGCAAAGGTCTACAATAAAATAACAAAAAATCCTGTTAGCGGAATCAAAGTTCAATTTAAGGTTTACTCACTTAAGACCAAGAAATATTCTTACTATTATGCAACAACCAACAGCAAAGGGGTTGCAACATTAAAGAAAAATCTTAAAGTCGGAACATATAAGATATCTGCTCAGATTAAGGATTCCAAAAATAAGAAGTATATCTCATACAAGCCTTCAAAAACTAAAGCAACAATGAAGGTCAAATCTTCACCTGGTGAGGACTGTTGTTCATTTTTCCTGCAGGTAAGTGCTACCGAATCCGTTGCCGGCTTTAGAAGGGACAATACTGCAATGACTACAATCACTATTAAAGAAGATAAATTGGGAGGCATACCTGTAGTGAAACATGTAAATGCCGGTGGTTTTGTTCATCTGATTGTTTTTGCTAACGGATGGATTGTAGGTAACGGCGGTCTGGATTCACTTGATTTCATCAACTCCATGCAAAAATTGGCTGTGGACATGGTTAAATCAAATAAGATTAAAAAATCTTCCCTGCAAAAGATATACAGGTACAAACACAGCATAAACTTCGGACATTTCTCAATCAAGGCACCTGATGGAAGATATGCTGTCGTCTGGAAAAACAAGATTATCACAGGCAAATTGAAACCTGGTGAATTTAGCTGTTCTCCAAATTTCAAGGAATATTATCGTCACAGCACTTATAAAAAATACAGCACCAATCCTGCCAAAGCAGCTATTAAAGTAGGTGCAACTGACCACTATGGAGTTAACAGAAGACAGGTTGTTGCACTTCACTGGAAAGCAACAACAGATAAAAATTTCAAAACTACCTCTTCAATCAAGGCATATGCGGCAAATGATAACGGTAGATTTGTCGGTGTTTCTTCTGGAAGATTGGTTGATAATGTAAAATTCAAGAATAAGTTTTTCAGTGCACATAAGCTTCCTAAAGTTCCTAACAAGAAATATCTCGGTGTGCATAAGTTTGGAAATATTGACAAGCTAGTTAAAATTCCAACAAAAATCTCCGCTCCAAAGGTAACAAACGATTTTAATCAAACTAAATACTTTAAAGTCACTATTAAAAATAAAAATACCAACAAAGTGGTGAAAGGGCTTAAGATAAAAATCAAAATTACTTCCGTTAATGGAACTAAAACTTATTCTGTTAAAACGGATAAAAAGGGTGTTGCTAAAATCAATACAAAAAATTTCCTGATAGGGTCATACAAGGTTGTTTTAGCACCTGCCACCAATAAATATCTGATATCTGGTAAAAGTGGAATTAATATAGTATAATTTCACTTTTCAATTTCTTTTCTTGTTATTTCAGAGATTTCTTTATTTGTTAAATTAATTCCCAGTATTTCTTCGTTTTTTTCCAAATCTTCAAGCAGTTTGTCGAAGGTTTCAGCGTCGGGTCCTGAAATAACATGTGAATGTATATTATTTACGATTTTATAAAGGTTTTTTATTGATTCCATTTTGTCATCGTGTGTTTTCAAGTAATTTTTAAACTCTTTGGCGTCAGTTAAATCATTTTTTTTAATTTCACGCACTAATGGGGTTTCAATTCCTGGCAAATGGTATTGGATGTTTTCAAGGGTACAGCCATGCTTTGATATTATTTCAAATTCGTCAAATATTTCATCCAGTTCATGTCTTACGGTTATGTTTAGAAGGTGTGGTCTTGCAGATTCAAAGTATAAGTCTTGACCTCCAATGACTTCAGGAGACACGACCTTATTTGCACCTGCCTTTTTAAGTCTTGAAACATTTTCTAATTTGCTTGCTCTGCTTACAATCCATGCGTTTGGATTGGTTTCACGTATAGTCAGAGAGATAAAGATATTTATCACGTCATCGCCGGTGCACAAAATCACGCTTCTGCATTTTTTACCGGCCAGCTTTGAAATCAAATCGTTATCTGTCGCATCTTTGTGAAGAATTATGAGAGAATCGGTTTCTTCAAGGTCCTCCACTGCTTCTTCGTTTTTATCGATGAGGATTACATTCTGATTTCTTCTCTGCAATTCATCCAAAACAACTTTTCCCACTCGTCCATAACCGCATATTATATAATAATCATCCATTTTTTCAATTACTTTCATTTTTCGCGCTCCTCTTGAAAATAAAATCATTCTTTCCTGGAAACTTGTTAACATCACATTGAATACATAAGCAAGCAGAGCAACTCCTGATAGAGCCAAAGTTGTTGCAAATACTTTTTGGATTCCTGTCGTTGGGATATAATCTCCATAACCTACAGTGGCCATTGTAATGACAGAATAATAAACAGAATCAACAAAACTCAAATCCATAATGAAATAAGAACCGAGTATTCCATATATAAATAATATAATTATTAAAATTAGTCCGCTTGTGATGTATTTTTCGGGCAGTTCCTTTAAAAGTCTCAATGTAATTTTTCGCATAAAAATGTTCCTTGAATTAAGATAATTATATTTATTAATAATTGTTATATTTTAATTTAAAGGTGATTTTTTGGACCCAATTGATATGATGGTAACAGATTATAATTGTGAATATTTGGGATTGTCCCGTTTATGCTTAATGGAATCAGCCGGAAAATCTCTCGCTGAAGAAGTAGGAAAAATTGCAGTCTATACATTTTCAAAGCCGGTAAAAGTAATTATTTTCACAGGTTCCGGCGGAAATGGTGGAGATGGTTTTGTAGCGGCAAGATATTTATTGAACCGGGGGTATGATGTCGATGTCTACATGTTGAAAGACAATATCCATTCATCCGAAGCTAAAACCAATTTTGAAATATTGCAGAATATGAAGCCACGTTTGTCACGCTTAAAAGTCTTTAATTTAAAATCACTAGAAGATATTAACTCCTGTGAACTGGCAAAAACTGCTGAAAGTGAATATGTAATTGTTGATGGACTTTTGGGAACTGGAATTAAAGGTAAACTGCAAACCAATATTCGAAGAGCTATTGAGATAATCAACGATTCCAACGGAATCAAAATCAGTGTGGACGTGCCTTCCGGAATGGACCCTCTAACGGGTGAAGTCGATGACTTGGCTGTAGTTCCGGATTACACTATCAGTTTTCATAAGATTAAGACCGGAGTCCGCCATGCTGAAGAGGAAATTGTTGGAGGTCTTGTCACTGCCGACATTGGAATCCCGTTCGAAGCGGAATACTTTGTTAACTATGGAGATTTTCTCAGGCTTAAAAACAGGTCATCAAATTCTCATAAGGGAAACAATGGCAGATTATTGATTGTGGGCGGAAGCAAGGATTATTCCGGAGCTCCTGCCATTGCAGGGATGGCAGCCATTGGTGCAGGTGCTGATTTAGTGTATGTTGCAAGTCCTGAAAAAGCGGCTGAAGCTATCAAATCAACATCTCCTGATTTGATTGTTAAATCATTGCCTGGAGACAACTTGTCTTTAGACCATGCAGATGAAATATTGGAATTGTCTGAAAATGTTGACGCTGTACTTTTGGGTCCTGGAGCGGGAATTTGTGATGAAACATCAAAGCTTTTCAATGTATTGGCGACAAAAATTAAAAAACCTATTGTTTTGGATGCCGACAGTCTAAAACAGGTGAATTTGTCCCTGATTAAAAATCGTGATGATGTAATATTGACTCCTCATATTTTTGAGTTCAGGTCATTTTTCAATGTAAACGAAGATTTGAAACTGGATATCGATTCATATGACTTTGGAAAGGTTGATGAAAATATCACTGAATTTCAAAAAATCTCCCGCCAGATTAGCGGAACAGTTATTGTCAAAGGCCAATATGATCTGATTTTGTCCGGAACAAAATTCAGGATTAATAAATCCGGAAATCCTGGTATGACTGTTGGAGGAACAGGTGATGCACTGGCAGGGATTGCAACAAGTCTTTTAACTCAGGGTTTAAATTCATTTGATGCTGCATGTTTGGCTGTTTTCATAAATGGCCTTGCAGGCGATAGGGCTTATGATATGAAAGGTAATGGATTTTCAGCTACGGATTTGGTTTTCCACATTGGTGGCGTGATAAAAGATGGATTATGTTAGAGGAATTTTTAAAAACCGTCCCAACCGTTTCATAGCAGAAGTTGAAGTTAATGGAAGTCTTGAAATTGCTCATGTGCCAAATACTGGCAGATGTAAAGAGTTATTGATTGATGATGCCGTTGTATGGTTAAAACCTTCTGATAATCCGAATAGAAAAACTAAATTTTCACTTCATTTCGTTGAAAACAGGGGAGTTCTGGTATCACTTTACTCTCAGCAAGCCAATGCCATTGTATATGATGCAATCATAAATGGTAAAATAAAGGAACTTGCAGGCTATGATTTTCATCAAAGAGAAAAAAGCATAGACAATTCAAGGATAGATTATACTTGGAAAATCAAGATGGCGAATCTTGCTTTGTTGAGGTTAAGGGCGTAACACTGATTGTCGGTGATGAGGCCAGATTTCCAGATGCTCCAACAGAACGGGGCACAAAACATCTAAAAGAATTGATTAAACTTAAAAAAGAATGCAATCGTTGTGTAGTATTTTTCCTCATTCAGCATCCGCTGGGCATGTTCTTCAGACCGAACTGGGAAAATGATCCGAATTTTTCACAAACGTTAAATGAAGCTTATGAAAATGGTGTTGAAATACTTGTTTATAGATGCGACAATCAATTGGATGGAATCGAATTGATTGAGGAGTCATTGGATTTTGATTTGGGACAATGTTTCTCCGATAGCGTCGTTGATAACTAAACTTGCAAGATTGTCATAGGCAGTTTCACTTTTGTTAATCAGAACAAGATTTTTGCTGTTGAAATAATTTATCAAACCGGCAGCCGGATAAACGACAAGTGAAGTTCCTCCAATTATCAATGTTTCGGCATTTGAAATGTAATCTATTGCAAAACTTAAAATCGCATTGTTTAAAGGCTCTTCATATAACACCACATCAGGCTTTACGATTCCGCCGCATTCACATTTTGGAATTCCTTCGCTTTCTAAAATGTGCTCCAGTCCATATTCCTTATCGCAGATTTGACAGTAATTTCTATGGATGCTTCCGTGAAGCTCCAAAACGTTTTTGCTGCCTGCCTTTTGGTGAAGTCCATCAATATTTTGGGTGATAACTGCTTTTAGTTTTCCAGCCTTTTCCAAATCTGCAAGAGCAATGTGTGCAGCATTTGGTTTTGCATCATTAAATACAAGTGTGTCTTTATAATATTCGAAGAATTCTTCGGTGTGGTCCAGATAGTAGCTATGTGAGATTAGGTTTTCAGGCGTGTCTCCGTATTTTTCCAGGCTTTTGAATATTCCGCTTTCGGACCTGAAATCAGGAATTCCGCTTTCTGTTGAAACTCCTGCACCTCCGAAAAACACAATATTGTCGGATGAATCAATTATTTCCTGCAATTCGTTAATTTTAGACATGATTTAATCTATATGACTAGTAATTATTAATTTTTTCCTAAAACTTTTAATAGGATTTTCAATATATTAACTATTAGTAAGTTGTTATTATTTATGGGGGTTTGTTGTGGATAACAGTAATTCTAATCTTGATTGGATGGTCTATTGGTCTTTACCGATGTTTCAACCTCGTAACAGCCAGATAAAACTTATTAATAAGATTAATTGGGCTATTGGGGAAGGATATAAAAACATTATCCTGGAAGCCGGGACAGGAACAGGTAAAAGCGCCATTGCTACAACTTTGGCCAATATGTATGAAGATTCCTATATTCTGACTATGACAAAGCAGCTTCAGGAACAGTACTTGGATGACTTCGGGGACATGCTTGTTGAAATCAAAGGCAGGGGAAATTATGAATGCAACTATAAAGGCAGCTGTGATTTTTGCATTAAATCCGAGTATAATCTAAAACCATGTGGGGACTGTGATTTCAGACTCGCATTCAACAAGGCAAAAGAGGCTGAAAACGTCATTACAAACTATGATTTCATGTATTATATGGGTGTGGCCAACGGTAACTTGGATTCACGCAAATTACTGATTTTGGATGAAGCACACAATCTTGAGCGTAAAATGCTGATGCTGTCCTCACATTCTCTTAACCGTGAATATATTGCAATTAAATTTGGAATTGACATCTTTGCTCCACTTATGAGTGGTGAAAAATCATATAAGTATCTCAAAAGCAATACTGAATATTGGATTGGGCTATGTGATGAACTTGCAGGTAAATGCAAGGCAAAAATCAAGGAAATTGAAGGTGAAGGCAAAACCACCGTTCAGGTTACGCTTGATGAGTTTGAAAACGACCCGTCCAGATTTTCCAATTTTGACTTTGTCGAAAAGCAGGAGCTGGAAACAGAAATGAAATCATTTGCAGAAATCAGCTTGGGTCTTGCTTTTGAAGAACTGATTATAGACTTGCCGGAATATGATTCAATCAAAGATAATAAGATGGACATTTCCGCAGAATTTAAACCTTTTTCAGTTTCCGAAGAGACACAAAGTCTTTTGGAGTTGGGTAATGTCCGTATATTTCTGACTGGAACCCTGGGAAATAAGGACAAGTTCTGCAAATGGAACAACATAAATCCTGATGAAACCTATTATATCTATGAAAAAAGTCCATTCGACTTGGACAAGCGCCCAATATATGTTGATTTTGTTTGTAAGATGAGTGGAAAGACAAGGGGGATTCCGAACTGGAAAAACGATAAGGCTATCTTAAAAATAAAGGAGATATTGGATAGGCATAAGGGTCAAAAAGGAGTTATTCACACCTCCAGCAATGAACAGGCATTTTGGATTATGGACAGGTTAAGGGAATATCCTTTGGTATTCGTTGGTGGTGAAGATAGAAATTACATATTAAAGGATTTCACACAAAACGATGAGGATGTTGTTCTTATAGGAGCATCAATTAAGGATGGTGTTGACTTTAAAGGGGATTTGTGTCGTTTTCAGATAATGTTTAAGGTTCCTTATCCTCAACTGAACGAGCAGGTTTTGTATCGTAAATCTCTGGATCCTTCATGGTATTATTATCAGGCAGTAATGGCTATCATGCAGGCATATGGGCGTGGAATACGGGATGAAGATGATTGGTGCGTAATGTATATAATAGATTCGGATTTCGGATATCTGTTTGATTTCAATAAAAGTTTTTTCAATGAGTATTTCACTGAAGCTATTCAAAAAAAGAAGTAAAGGATAGCTTGAAAGCTATCTGTTTAATTTTTGGTAATTCTGTGCTTGAAGACCGTGGTATTTAATCATACCTTCAACTTCCCTCTGGTCAGTTTCTTTGTCTTCAAAGGTAATTTGTTCTATGCTGTGTAAGCTGAATGGAGATTTTCTAACAATAGGTTGGATTGAACCTTTGAATATTTTCATCACGACTTCTCCGCTTACTCTTTCTTGCATTTTGTCAATTGCCTGGTCAAGGTCTTCTCTTAATGGTTCTTGCCATAAAGCTCTGTAGACCAAATCAGCATATAAAGTTGACATGTATTCTGCAAATCTTAACTCATCAGTTGTTAAAACCAATTCTTCAAGAGCTTGGTGGGCTGGAATTAACAGTTTTGCAGCAGGGGTTTCATATATTTCCCTACTTTTAAGGCCAATCATTCTGTTTTCGATTGTATCGACTCTTCCAATACCGTGAGCTCCGGCAATTTCATTTGCCTTTTTGATGATGTCAATCAATGGCATCATTTCGCCGTTAATTGCTATTGGGACACCTTCTTCAAATTCAATGGATACTTTTTCCGGTTCGTCTTTTGCATCTTCCCAGGAGGCAGTCCATTCGTAGATGTCTTCAGGAGGTTCATTTGCAGGATCTTCTAAAACGTCTCCTTCAATTGCTCTTCCCCAAAGGTTTTCGTCAATACTGTAAATTTTATCATAGCTTAATTCGATACCTTTTGATTCTGCATACTCTTTTTCTTCTGTTCTGGTTAAGTTCATTTCTCTGATTGGCGCAATGATATCTAAATTAGACATTGCACGAATAACTGCTTCGAATCTGAATTGGTCGTTACCTTTTCCGGTACAGCCGTGTGCAATTGCAGTTGCTCCTTCTTTTTCAGCAACTTCTAATATTTTTTGTGAGATTAATGGTCTTGCAAGAGCAGTACTTAATGGGTATCCTTCGTATTCTGCATTTGCTTTGATTCCACGTGCGATGTATTCGTTTGCAAATTCCTCTTTGGCATCGATATTGTAGTGTTTTAATCCACCGATTTTGGATGCCATGGTTTTTGCTTTTTCCATTTCTTCTTCGCCTTGTCCAACATCTACACATGCAGTAATAACTTCTACATCATATTTTTCTTCTAATAATTTAACGCAAACTGAGGTGTCAAGACCTCCACTGAATGCTAAAACTACTTTATCAGTCATTTAATCACCATAAATAATTCAATAAGAATTAATCAATTATATTTATATTATTAATAGTATTTAAAATTTTTAAAAGTAGTTGTTTTAAGATTATTCGTTATTAATGTTAAAAAAATAGTTGGCAGAAGAAAACTCTTAATTGAGGGAGGATAATTGAGGTTGATGTTATATGCGTTTGTTTTGAAAACCTCAATTAAGAGTAATAGTAAAAAATTATTTTTTTTACTTCAATATTATATTGAAATTTATTGTATATAAATG
>NZ_JAZQIJ010000274.1:0-10022 GCF_045541095.1 Methanobrevibacter sp. | reverse complement strand
ATCCATCTTGATTGGAGTAAGTTTAGTATTCCTAGGTATAGCATCCATATTCTCTGGATTTTCTGCAATTAATATTATTATTGGAATTCTTGCCATCATTTTCGGATTATTATTTATATTCAACCTTGACGCATTATCATTCCTATTAGGTATCCAATTCTATATCATTGGAATTATAATTGTTTTAATAGGTATTGCAGGTCTGTTTTCAGGAGACGGTGCATCAAAAATTCTTTCAATATTTATAATAATCTTAGGTATTGTACCATTCATCCTTGGAGCATTATCATTAACTACTCCATTATTTGCAGCAATACTAATAGGCATAACTTTAATTGTTGAAGGTGTAAGCTTATTCATTGCAAAATAAACATTAAGCAATCTTTTGATTGCTTTTATTTTTTTTTAAGCATTTTTTGAATTTTAATATAATATGTGACTTTGATTTTACTTCTTTTTTACAGTAATACTTACCTTAAGACAGGCACGTATGAATAGTTAAATTATTTCCAATCAGGCGATATCCCATTCATCAATAGCCAATCAAAAAAAAAATCTATAAAAAATAGTTTTGAAGGAAATGAATATCCCTCAATCAAAAAATCTTGTGAATTCTTCAGGTGAATTACGTGGAGCTTCAGGCTGGTTTAACTGATTGTCTTCATCACCATAACCGATTCCAATACCAACACCACAACATATTATTTTATGAATTTAAAAATTATGTTCTAAAATCCACATGAATGCAGAAACTAAGATAATCATCAAAATCATATGGAACTTTAAATTACAAATAGTTCATGCAATATTTTTTAAAGAATAAAATATTAAATTAATTATATGTACAGTTTTTTAATATGTTTTTTAGCATTGATTGCATCATATTTCATATATGGTAAATTTATTGAAAGAATTTCTGGTGTGGATGAAACCCGCCAAACACCTGCATTTAAACTGCAGGATGGCGTCGATTATATGCCAATGTCTACAATTAAGAATTTTTTAGTTCATTTTTTAAATATTGCAGGATTAGGGCCAATTTTTGGAGCAATTCAAGGGGCATTGTTTGGTCCTGTAGCTTTTGTGTGGATTACATTAGGTACAATATTCATTGGTTCAATCCATGATTTCTTTTCAGGATATATGTCCCTTAGAAATGACGGATGGACATTGCCTAAGATTATTTCAAATTATTTGGGAAGTAAAATCCAAAAAATCATGGCAGTTCTCATAATAGTTACCGGAATTCTTGTTGGAGCAACCTTTGCAAAAGGAGCAGCAGAACTACTTAGCAGTTTAACCCATATCAACCCATTTATATTGATAACAATAATATTCATTTATTTCTTGATTGCAACCGTATTTCCAATTGATAAAATCATAGGAAGAGTATATCCTATATTTGGAGCATTACTATTGATTATGGCTGTGTTGATGACAGGAGCATTAATTTTAAATCCTTCATACACCATTCCCGAGTTTACAACACAAGGACTGTACTTAACTGATAAAAGCATTTTCCCATATTTATTTGTCACCATTGCATGCGGAGCCATTTCCGGATTTCATGCGTCCCAGTCTCCGATTGTTGCAAGATGCATTGAAAATGAATTAGATGCAAGGCCAGTGTTTTTCGGCTCAATGGTTCTGGAAGGTCTGGTTGCACTCTGCTGGGCAGCAATTGCAATGGCGTTCTTCCACGGCCAGCCACAGCTAGCTGCAATATACAGTGCAACACCTTCAGTTGCGGTCTATGAAATGGCAAGAATATTAGTCGGACCAATAGGTTTGATTTTAACAATAATTGGAGTGGTAATCTGTCCGATTACATCAGGAGACACTGCACTTAGAAGCTCAAGAATAACTATTGCAGATGAATTAAATCTTAATCATGAAAAACTGATTTCAAGACTGAAAACAGCAGTTCCTTTATTTTTGATTTCCTTTGCTTTAACATTTGTTGATTTCAGCTTAATCTGGAGATATTTTGCATGGGCTCAACTGATTGTGGCCACAATAGTATTATTTGCTGCAAGCGTTTATTTAATCCGAAACGAAAAACCATACATTATTACATTGCTTCCAGCAATGGTTTGTACATTAATTGCATTTGGATACATACTGCAGGCACCTGAAGGTTTAAGGCTGCCTTCAATGATTGCTAATGTAATATCCATTATTATAACTGCATTTACCACAGTTATATTTCTTAAAAAGTACAAATAATTATTTAAACAATTTTTCAGGATTGTTTAAATATTTTTCAACTTTTTCATAAAACAGTTTAAAATGCCATCCAAAGATGAAAACATGACTGGCAGTTAATGAAATTGGAATTTTACAATCAGTCAATCTTCCCCAACTAATTACAGGCATGATTTGATTTGGACTTGCAATAATGTTTGTCATTGCATCAAAATCAAGCCATGGGATACATGACAAATTTGCAATAGGCTCCTCATCCCTTTTCATTGGCTCAACCAAATATTGATTATCTTCAATGTTATTCTTCTTATTTTCAACATACTTGTTCCATTCATGAATATTTTTAAAATCACTGACAGGCTTAAATTCAATTTCCCTAATAGTATGGTCTTCTTGTATTATTGGCGAAACGGCGTTAATCACCTCATACTCTACAACTTCCTCACCAATGATTCTCCATCGAAACTCAGGAATTTCATTTAAAGCTTCTAAAATACAAGCACTTGTCAAGTTGAAAAATGGAATGTGTTCCCTTTTTGCCATTTCATATGTTTTTTGTGCATCTATGCGAACGGTCATTGAATAGCGTGATGTTAAAAAACACCGAACGGCAATTCATCAACATCAAAATCCAATACCCTTTTACCATACTGATTCAATATGTTCCCCCCCCATACTTAATTTACCAAAAAATTTGCTTAATCTACTTTTAGTTTATAGCTTTCGCTGAAATTTAATAAAATAACATTATTGTTATCTGTTATTTTATTTTTAATTCTATTTAAATCAAATGATGGATCAATTGAAGAAATAATATTATTTTAAAGTTTCTATTTTAAACAGGAGTTTATTTAAATTTAATTTCAAGGATTTTTTCCACATTATTGGAGACTCCCCATTATCAAAACAAAATAGTTAAATATGGTAAATCACAAATAATTATTTTTATTTAAGTTAAATTCAATGGGGCCCGTAGCTCAGTCTGGCAGAGCGCTTGGCTCTTAACCTTGATGTCGCGGGTTCAATTCCCGTCGGGCCCATTTCAATACTCTTTTTATAATGTAAAATATAGTTTATAATGACACAATATTTAATTTCAATAGTTTTGCATTCTTGAAACTTCGATTCAATGAAAATAACTAAGGGAATAAATGGAGAACAGTTTAAGGCGGTGCCAAAATTATTTCATTTTATTTGAAATTTTAAACTATTCCATCAAGGACACTTTATCATATAAATCAACGAAAACCTTCAAATCTCTCTTAACGGAACGGATTTTGGAAATTGGAACTTCTTTTTTAATATTTGCCTGTCGGCTCATATATTTTATTAATTAAAAATACTTATAAAATTTTATATTACACTCAATGAAAAAATGTGGAGAATTATTTAAATAACCCCATTATCAAATATTAAAACGAAAATAAGACTTATTATGGAATATTTTCTTTACAATTAGGAGAGAATCAATATTAAAGCAACAGAAATCGTTTTTAGTCCAACTGGAGGAACACAAAAGGTATCTCAAATAATCGCCAGCCAATGGAGCAATAACCGCCAAGTGATTGATTTGAGCAAAACAGACATAGACTTCTCTGAATATATAATCAATGAAGATGACATGGTTTTAATTGCCATACCCGTTTTTGGAGCAAGAGCACCTGCAATAGCCATAGATAGACTGAAACAAATCCGAGGAAACAACGCTAGATGCACACTTGTCTGTGTTTACGGAAATGGAGATTACGGATCTACATTATCAGAAATGAAAACCGCTGCAGACGAAAGCAACTTTAAAGTCATTGCAGCCATTGCAGCAATAGCCCAACACTCAATCATACCGGAATATGCACGCAACAGACCAGATGACGAGGATTTCAAACAGCTATCTGATTTTGCCGCCCAAATTCTTGGCAAAAAAGACATTATTCAAACAAAACTTGAACGTAAACGAACAAAAGAAGTAAACATTAAAGAAACAAAACCTGAACCCCCAGCAGAACCGCCCCTTCCAAAAGCAAATGAATCTTGTGTCCAATGTGGATTATGCAGACAAACATGCCCTGTGGAAGCAATTACTTCAGAATACATTTCTGATATTGGCAAATGCATATTCTGCATGAGATGCATTAGACAATGTCCCCACGGTTGTCGCGAAGTTAATGAAGATGTAATTTCTACAGTGGCATTATCACTTAAGGAGATGTGTTCAAAGAGAAAAGAAAATGAATTATTCCTATAAAGATATATTAAGTTAATGTAACTAAATTAAAAAAAATAGGCAAAAATCGAAAAAAAAAGAGATATTGGAAATTACAATCCATATCCTATTATTTATTATTTTTAATTAATGATTCCAACTCATCCAAACGTTCATTTAACTCTTTTTCACGTTTTTCGTTATGCCTTAATAATATTGCAGCTGTTAATGTTGCAGTACCTACGCCAGATATTGTGTATCCTCCCCAAACCAGAAGCAGACTTATCATCTTACCAACTCCTGAGTTACCAAGCACCGCATAACCGTTACTTGTAAATGCATTTGAAACCATGACTATGGCATTTAAAGGTTCAACACCTTCCACAAACAATGTGATAATGAAACTTATAAAAACTATGACGAACAAGAGTATGATTGTAATTCCAAGGCCGTTTGTCTCCGTATATTTCCTGAATTTGCGGAAATACACTATAATGAAATATGCATAAACAAGAGCATGAATAAAAAAAATCGGCCAGATCATAAGCTCCATATTTAAAACAAGCCATACTATAGCTTCATAAGGCACCAGAAGGAAAAAGAGTATTTTATTGTTCCAGGAACTGTAATCCAAATTCAATGCAACATATAATGATATAATAATTTGTAAAACAGCAAGCGCAATAAACTCAAATTCGTCAAATATCAAGAGATGCAATATGAAAAAAAAGAAAATCATCATCATGATTAAATAATAAACTTGTTTCAATGTTTCAAGTTCCTGTTCAGGAAAATATTCCTTTGGATTTAAAAGTCTACTTTTACTGTTAACCAGACGCACATGAATAAATTTTCCAACTGAAAACAACACGCCAAATATTAAAATTGGAATAAACAATTCACAGACAATTCTAAAAATATCCATACAATTAATTTATCAAAACTTATATTTTAACTTTTAATTTTTAAAAAACTAAAACTCTGATTAAACAGCAATACTTAGAAATAATAATATTAATGATTTACTTTATGAATCCTTTGAAATACCATATGCTGGCAATTTAAACTCCATTCATGAAACTATAATATATATCTTACACAATGCTAAATTGAAAACCTTAGCATTAACAAAAATTAGATAACAATCCAAATTCTTTTAACTTACTATGAATCGTACAAAAAGACATCTTATCCGGCACCTGATGAAATTTAAATTCTAACAATGATTAGTTCAAGTTACTTTCAGTTAACCTTCAAAGAAATCTGTAGAATTTGAAGTAACTCAGGTTTTGTTTTTAATGTACTTATTGTCAACCCCTAAACAATAACAATCTTTTAAACCCCCATGATTGTTATTAAGTACCTTTTGTTCAAATCCATAATTAATCCAGTTAAATGTTTTTCCCACTATTCTCTTATCAGATATCCTTATTGGATTTTCATATGAACATTTGCAAAACCTGAATTCTTCAGTTCTCCAATTATAATCCTCAGCAAGTTTCCCCCTCCTTGCTTCATCGGCAAATACAATTTTTGAACTCGTGTTAATCGTTTCTAACGTTTTTTAATTCTCTTTTGAAATTCAAAAGGAATGAAAGGAAAGTATTATTTTAACTTTCCTTAGTCATTTGTAAAGTAATAACTGATTCCACTAACCAAACTGGTAGGTATAATATCCAAAGCAGCTGAACATTCAACAGCCCATAGAATCCCCTCTGATTTTAAGATCGTGAGCATTACAGATTCTAAAGTACACTCTTCCAAAGCACGTTCGTATGCATAAGAATGCATCCAAGAATTGAAATGCCATACGGCACCTCCTCCGAATCCTCCCGCATAACCTCCTGCAATTGTTGATATAATAGTTAAAGTTAATGTTGTGGCTAATCTGTCGTGACTCACATCAAAAGTTTGTTCATTAATCCATACTGATGATGCAGCACCAATTGCTCCACCGACTAATGCTCCAACAGCTATACCTACCATTGGATTGGCTGTTACGGCACCTGCAATAAAACCAGCAACTGTAGCTAATATCGGAGTAAATACCGTAATTGCAGTGGAGGCTGCAATGGACATACTTTCAGCGAAATGAACCCAGCCGACCTGATCATTTCCGGTAACGTTTACACCGTTGAACAGTACCTGTCCATCATCACCGACACATATGTCATTACCTTGACCATAAGCAACATTTCCACTAAAGGTACAATTTTCTACACTTAATAATCCTTGGGTGAAGATTGCACCTCCGTTTTTAGCGTAATTGTTTGTGAAAACACAATTAGTACAAATCATTAATCCAGCATTGAGTATTGCTGCACCCCAGTCTCTGTCAACATAATAGTCCATTTTATTTTCATTGAAGTTTACATGGTCAAATATGCATACTCCACCCATATTCTCGACTGCAGTGTTGAATCCTTCAATCTGGATATTGCATGCGGAAAATGTTTCGCCTTGAGATACTATCGCCCATTTATCTTCTTGTCTATCTTCAAAAGAACCTTTAATCACTGATTCATTACCGTCAATATTGATGTTGTCAAAAGCGGATGAAAAGTCCCATGCTTTATCACAGTCTATTGTGAGAGCTTGGGTAAATACAACATTCAATATATCCATGCAATAATCATCAACTGCAACCGCCTTTGAAGTTGGAAGATCTTTATAAAATATTTCTAATGCTTCAAGGTATTCTTCCTCTTCATAGTGATTTTTGTTGATTACTTCAATATAATCGGATGCACTGCTGACATATTCAGTTTTTGTAATTTTGAACATGTTTTCAAAAGTTCTAGCTGATAATGAATCGAATACATCCTGAACAGTAGGTTCAAAAAGGTTTTTAAAGATAAATTCCTTTGTATATGAAACGCTTAATTGAGGGAATTCCTTAACGATACATAATACAAATTCACCGGTTTGATTGTTGTAACTGCCATAGTATGATATATCATCGTTGTAATTGTTTACACCACCTTTCATGATGGAAGCATAGACTAGAGGATATAAGTTAATAGATTCATCAGCAATAATCTCTTCATGTTGATAGGTAGTTAAATAATCTATATTGACGTTACTAGCAAATGCATCAATAATATTATGTGAACCAATAAACAAGACATTTAATAAACTCAAGTGCTTACGTGTTTTTCCGATGAAAATTGCTTCATCAGCCATTTTAGAACCAGAGCAGACAAAGTTACAATTACTAAATGTATTGTTTGCACCGTCAATAAAGATTGCACCACCAGCATATATTGCAGAATTATTTATGAAAATGCTTGCATCAATAATACCATTGTTTCCGCTCCAGTTTATTGCTCCACCGAATTCAGCGGTGTTTCCTTTTAAAGTTGAATCAGAAAGGACACCGCAATCACCGGCCCAGTCAATCAGACTTCCATTTCTTAAATTGCTATTTGCATTTATAGTCAATTTATTAATTTTAATGCCGTTTCCTTCTACACGAATAACGGATTCATTTAATTCATCATCAAGTGCAATGATGCTGTGTCCGTTGGCATTGATAGTTATGTTGTCATTTTTTATTACTATTGATTTAGATGGAGTATAATAATCCCTGTAAATATCATAAACTTCATTTTCATTGAGATTTGATATTTCATCATATAATTGATCAAAAGTGACGGGTACTGATTTTCCATCAATTATCACATCTGAATCATCATCAATCCAAATTTTAACTCCCATATCACTTTCAAAAGAACAGTTATTTATTGTCAATGCCCCATTTTCAGTTCCACCATTCCTATTCACGTAATAAATAATTTCATTATTGTTGAGTGTGAAAAAGGTATTTATGAAGCTGGTGTTTGCGATAATGTTGTTTGTTCCATCCATATAAATTGCTCTAGCAGCATTATTTATGAAAAGACAATTATCAATAATTCCATTGTTAACATACCAGTTTACGGTTCCGCCGATTTGTGCTTCGTTTCCTATAAAGACACAGTTAGAAAGGGACACATTTTCTCCTGTCAAGGTCATGAAACTTGGACATTCTATGTTGCTGGAGTCAAAATCAAATGTCAAATCATTGATTTGAACATTGTTTCCAAATATGTTTAACAGGCAAGTTAATGAATCTCTTCCGAATATTTTGTAGCCGTTACCGTTGATTATTATGTTGTTAGCATTTATTGTCAGGTCTCCATCAAACTTGTCAAAGTAACAGTCCCTATCGAAATTGTAAATGTCTCCATCTTTTAATTGTTCCAATTCTTTGATTAAATCCTTAAAGCTCATTGGAGAGAACACATTTTTAGGTTTATCTCCTTCAAAAATCACTTCACATCCATTTTCAGCAATAACACTATTTGCAGACATTATTCCACTTTCAAAAAGACAGTTGTTTATGGTTAATTTTGGATTGTTGATGTTTTTGAAGTATATAGCTTCGTAATGGTTTGTGGCATATGAATTATTAAAAGTACAGTCCTTAATTAAATTGTCATTTCCGCTGACATAAATTGACCCACCGAATTTTGCTGCATTATCATCAAATGTTGAGTTTTCAATTTTTCCGTTACTTCCTGTCCAGTAAATTAATCCACCGTTATCACCGACGTTGTCATAGAATTGGCAGTTTGAAATAATTCCGTTGTTACCATGCCATTCAATCGGACTTGTTAAATGATTGTAATTGTTTCCATAGACATTTTTGTTTGAACGAATGTAATCTGAATCATAAGCTCTTGAATTTGTGATTCTTAAATTTGTAATTGTTACGTTGTTTCCGGTTATGTTGAATAATCCAAAGAATTCTTTTACTCCGCCGCAGTCTATAATGTGACCATTACCGTCGATAACTATATTATCTGTTTTAATGTTTATTATACGATCTTTTGCAAGGTCTCCTGTAGGGTTTGTAATAACATAATCCCTTTCGATGTTGTAGTAGTCTCCAGGTTTTAAGTTTTCAATGTCTCTGTATAATCCTTCAATAGTTGCATAGCTCATGTCTACACCGTTATATAATACAGTGCATCCTTCATCCCATAAGACTCTAGTAACTTTATCTGTTATTCCGGTATTTGTGAAGTAACAGTCATCTATTCTTAATATTTGTCCACTTTTGTTTGAGAAATATATCGCTTCGTTGTATAACTGAGAGGTGAATTTATTAAAAGTTGTACTGATTATTTCAACGTTTTCACCGGTTATGTATAATGCTCCCCCAAGTTTTGATGCTGAATTGTTTTCAAAAAGACAGTATTTAATGTGTCCTCCGTTTCCATTCCAGCTTATTGCCCCACCATTTGCTGCAGTGTTATTATAAAAGTCACATGAATTAATTATTCCGTTATTTCCGTTCCACACAATATTACTTGTTTCAGCGTTGTTAGCTGCTTTGAAGTTTACAAATTTCAAGTCATATATGATTACATTTTTTCCAGTTACTATGAATTTTGCCAATTCTGATCCTCTGGCATCTATGGTATGATGATTTCCTTGAACCACCCCACCCTAAGAGGGTGGGGATTCCTGAATTTTTTTTCACTTAATAGGTTAATTAAGTATTTTTCAGGCTATCCCCGTTGAACCAGCGGTTTAATATATTAATTGCAGCATTTACGTCTCTATCGAGTAT
>NZ_JAZQIJ010000273.1:0-4906 GCF_045541095.1 Methanobrevibacter sp. | reverse complement strand
GAGGAGTTTATCGAATGCCATGTCATTGAAAATCATTCCATTGGGGATGTGAAGTATCCTAAGGATGTTCTGCTGGTTAAGGACGTTGATTATCTTGGCCAGGAGGTTCATGACCTTCAGGGAAGTTAATCTTTTTTTTATTTTTTTCAGAACAACATATCATAATATCATGATATGAAAACTTTTAAATACATAAACATATCATAATATGTAAATATATAATATATGTGATGACTATGGAAAATAATAATCTTGAAAACAATAATGAGGATATGTGTGAGGTATTCAACTCCCATGAGGATGTTGTGGAACGTGTAAAAGAACGCATACCTGATGAAACTGAATTCGCTGAGCTTTCAGAATTTTTCAAAATATTTGGAAATCCCACAAGATTAAAAATTATTTCCCTGCTTTGTCTAGAAGATTTGTGCGTATGCGATATTTGTGAAGCACTTGATTTGAATCAAACAACTGTTTCAAATCAATTAAGAATATTGCGTGCAAATAATGTTGTCAAATATCAAAAAGAAGGAAAAATGGCAAGATATTCTTTAGCGGACCTTCATATTGAAATGATTTACAAAGTAGGTTTAGAACATATATTAGAATAATTTTTAATTGGTGATACGATGGCTGAAAATAGATGTTATGATGCAGATTGTGCAGATGAAAACTGCTACAATCCTGAGCATTACAATTATATCTGTTTTGATCCAGATTGTGATGAAATTCACTGTACAGATTCTAATCATTATGATAAACAAATATTAAGAGATTTTCAGGAAAAAACTGATTTAAGCGTATATGATCATAGAGAAGAAATAGACTATGATGAAGATGTTGACATAAGTATTTGTGGATGTCCTGATTGTGCAGACGACCATGACCATGACCACGGGCATGAGCATCATCATCATGAGCATGTTGTAGAGGATTCTTGTAGTGATTCTGATTGTGGTTGTCATGACCATGAGCATGAGGAGGATTCTTGTTCTGATTCTGATTGTGGTTGTCATGACCATCATGACGATGATGATATTGACATAAGTATTTGTGGTTGTCCGGATTGTGCTGATGATGACCACGGACATGAACACAACCAAGAGGATGAAGAGTTATTGGCTGAAGGAAAACCTTTGATAGCCAATAGGCCAATTCAAATTATTGTTGCAAGTGGAATCTGTTTTGCATTAGGTCATATTTTAGAATGGTTATCATTCAATCCTACTATTGTAACAATTATTTTCATGATTGGTGCTGTGATTGCAGGTTATGAAATTGCCATTTTAGCTTACAGGTCACTAGTAAAGAGACACACTGTAGGTCCAGCAATGTTGATGTGCATTGCATGTGTTGCATCATTTATCATAGGCCATCCTGAAGAAGGTGCGGCTGTAACATTCCTGTATTATATTGCAGAATTCCTGGAAGATTATGCTGAGCACAGGGCAAAACGTTCAATCAAGTCATTGGTTGAAATTGCACCGGACACTGCGAGAGTTAAAGTTGGCGACTCTGAAGAGTTAAAAAATGTTGATGAAGTCAAAATTGGAGACATTGTAATAGTGAAACCGGGTGATAAAGTTCCTATGGACGGTTATGTCACTTCAGGTTCATCTTCAATAAATCAGGCTTCCATTACTGGAGAAAGTGTTCCTGTATTGAAGGAAGTTGGTGATGAAGTATTTTCAGGAACCGTTAACGAAGACGGATACTTCGAGATGGTAGTAACTAAAAAGGCTAAGGATTCTGTTATTTCAAAAATTGTCACATTGGTTAAAAGATCTCAACTCAACAGGTCTGAAACTGAATCACTGGTTGAAAAAGTCGCTAAATACTACACTCCTGTAATGATGGTGGCAGCTTTATGTGTGGCTTCAATCCCACCGGTTCTCTTTGGTCAAAACTTGACTGATTGGGTATATAAGGCACTTTCACTGCTGGTAATTTCATGTCCTTGTGCATTTTTAATTTCAACACCTGTAGGAATGGTTTCCGCCATTACTTCAGCAACCAAAAATGGAGTAATCATTAAGGGAAGTACATATGTTGAGGAAATGCGTGACGTTAAAGCAGTAATATTTGACAAGACAGGAACATTGACTGAAGGAAAATTGGTTTTAAGTGATGTTGAGTCATTAGATGATGAATATAGTAAAGAAGACATTATAAAAATCGCATCATCTCTTGAACATAATTCTTCTCACCCTATTGCACAGGCAATTGTCAATTATGCTGATGAGAATGAAATCCAGTTTGAAGAGATTGAAGAGTTCAGAAATGTTCCGGGTAAGGGTATTGTGGCAAATATCGGCTCTGAGCAATACTATGCAGCAAACGAATCATTGATTGAGGGTAGTGTCTTTGACATTTCAAGAGATGAAATCAACAGGTTTTCATCTGAAGGAAAATCTATAATATTTGTCGGCAATTCCAAAAATGTCTTGGGTATCATAACAGTATCCGATAAAATCAGAGCCAATGCTTCTGAAGTTATAAAAGACTTGAAAGAGCAAGGGGTGCAAACCGTAATGCTTACTGGAGATAACAAAATTGCAGCCAAAAGTGTGGCTGATGAAATCGGAATTGATTATGTCTACTCCAACCTGCTTCCTGAAGATAAGCTGAATCTCCTGGATACCATCAGAAACAAATTTGGTGATGTTGCAATGGTCGGTGACGGCATTAATGATGCGCCGGCTCTCGCACGTGCAAATATTGGTATTGCAATGGGTGCTGCAGGTTCTGATGTGGCTATTGAAACAGCTGACGTTGCACTGATGCAGGATGACATTTCAAAACTTCCATATCTGTTTTCATTGTCACATAAGACTATGGGAATCATTAAGCAGAACATCACTGTGGCTATTGCAGTCAAACTGTTGTGTGTAATCCTTGCAATTTTAGGTATCATCACACTGATGATGTCTGTCGGATTTGGAGATTTGGGTTTAACCCTTTTAGTTATCCTAAATTCATTTAGAATTGGAATGGTGAAAGATCCACTGTTCTAATTATTTTTCTTTTTTTTAAGCCAGTTTGGTAAATTCATTTTTTTTTAAATCATATTAATTTATATACTACTTAATCCAACTATATGTAGTGTTTGATAAATATAGGGGTAAGTGTGATTATTATGGGATACGGAAAACTTTTGTTAAAAGCAATTAAACACAGGGAACTCATATTCCTTGCTGGAAGTGCTGCTGTAGTCGTCGGTAAAAAAATAATTGAATCCGAGGAGTTTAAAGAAATGACCAGCAATGCTGTTGCAAATGCAAGGGTTATTAGGCAGGATGCTGAAGCAAAATTTTCAGAAATCAGGGACGATGTTGAAAATAGGGCCCAGGATGTGGATTTTAAAGAGTCTGAAAAAAAAGTAAAGATTAATATAGATTAGGAAAATTCTGCAATTTTATTCTTTTTTTGAAATATTTTCATATAATTAATTTTATATTTAAATAAAATTTAATTATTATTATGTTAGGCAGTGATTCTCTAAACAATGTAGACATAATGCTTGGAAATCCCAAAAAGGCATTGCTGAACATGTCTATTCCTTTAGTTATTTCATTACTTATCACAAGTTTTTATAATCTGATTGATGCTGCATGGGTATCCGGACTCGGTGCTGATGCTCTTGCAGGTGTTGGATTTTTCACACCTATTTTCATGATTCTGGTTGGTTTTGGAAACGGTCTCGGGTCCGGTGCGGCTTTTGCAATATCAAAATATTTAGGTGAAGATAATAAGCCGAAAGCAGATAATGCATCCCTCCATTCAATATTTTTGGATATTATCATTTCATTAGTCATTACAATAGTTTTACTTATCTTTTTAAACTCTATTCTGACTGTTATGGGAGCAGGTCAAACAATTGGCTATGCAACTGATTATGGAGAAATAATTCTTATAGGATCAATATTTATAATATTGTCAAATGCGTTGTACGGTATTTTCAGAGGTGAAGGGGATACTACAAGGCCGATGTATGCAATGATTGCATCTGCTGTTTTAAACATGATTTTGGACCCTATATTTATTTATTCCTTGGATTTGGGAGTCAAAGGAGCTGCAATTGCAACGGTTATTTCTTCCATCTTTGTAATACTGATTCTGATTTATTGGTTCTATTTTAAAAAGGACACTTATTTAAAGCCCAATCTGGCTAATTTCATTTATAAAAAAGACATTACATTTGATATAGTTAAAGTTGGAATTCCTGCCAGTGTTCAGCTTTTGAATAATGCTTTTTTTGCAGCTGTCTTTTCTGCACTTCTGGCCTTTGTTGGAACTACTGATTCTGTTGCGGTTTATTCAACCGGCTGGAGAATAGTTACAATCGGGACAACTCCTCTTCTTGCTATCGGAACTGCAATGATTAGTGTGATTGCTGCTAATTATGGAGCGGGGAACTATGGAAATATTCGCATCGCACATAGATATGCTATGAAAATCTCGATAGCAATATCCATTGTTGTCATGATTTTGACAAATGTATTTGCAGGCGACATTGCCTCAATTTTTGCCTCTTCAGGAAGCAGCATCAGAATTTTGGGCGAACTTACAGCCTTTTTGGCTTGGATTGTAATATATTATCCGACAATGGCAGTCGGTGTTGCATCAACATATGTCTTTCAGGGTCTCGGAAAGGGCATCACCGCAATGTTTCAAACAATCATGAGGGAAACCGGTTTTACAATAGCTTTTGCGGTATTGTTAGGTGTTGTTTTGAACTTTGGTGTGTGGGGTGCATGGATGGGAATTGTTCTGGGCGAGGTTGTCTCCAACAATATCACTATGATTTGGGCGGATTGGGAAATTAAAAATTTGATTAATCAAAGTTAGTATTACTGCTTGAAATTTTATTTTTTTTTAATTTATACGATATTTTTTACTTATTTTG
>NZ_JAZQIJ010000272.1:0-3630 GCF_045541095.1 Methanobrevibacter sp. | reverse complement strand
TTCATTTTTAGAAATTCGTTTTTTTAACTCTGCAAGTACCTCATCATCAATATCTAAACATATTTTAACCATAATGCCACGACACAAACAAAAATAGTTTTTCACAAAAATCTAAAAAAGAAAGAATTATTAACCAATCCTTTCAAAACCCCTGATTTTTGGTTATAATCATCATTTTAGAATCAAACCTTTAATATATGAATAATCTAAAAAAATCATTTTATCCTCAGGGAGTGTTTTAAATTTTTAATCGAACATGTTAGTGATCCTATCTAAAATATCATCACCTTCAGGTTTGTCATGTTCAAGCAAATTCCAGATTTTGTCTCCATCGATATCATCCGGAATTTCTTCCATTTTGCCCAATGCATCCCATAAAACTTCATTAATGACTTCAAATGGAGTTTTATTAGAACGTCTACATTTTATATTAACTTTTTCCATCACTTCATCACTAATAGTTACTGTTGACATATTATCAAGTCCTTGCTTAATGAATTTACAACACAAATCTGAATAACTAGATTTATAATTTAAAGCTTGTTTTTTCAAATCTTCAAGTAGCTTTTCATCAATATCTAATGTAATTCGCACCATAGTATCACATGATTACAATTTAAAGCACTTAAAAGATTTAATGTTGCAACTTTTTTAGTGCTTGAACTAGCTAGAACAATTATTTTAATATTGAACTCCAACATATATAAATATTTTTGGAATACACAAAAGCACAAGTGTGAAATATAAAAAAAGAGAAATATAAATCAATTATTGACCTAAATAATAAAAATTGTTATTATTTAGGAAAATTGCTTTCATAATAAAAAATTGTTGTGAAAAAATAATTATGAATTTGAAATCAGCCAGTCCATGAAGTCAACTTCACCGACAGGATATGTTTTCTCACCGGAAATTATGCCTGAAAGCCCATCTACAATCCCATCAACTGTCAAGTCGCTTACATCGATTTCTGAGATTTCTTCACCATAGATATCATAGGCTTCGACTGTGCAGACCCCCATAGCTTCGGCTTCAAGGTTTTCACGGATTTTAGACTCTGAATAGTTACGCCCTTCAAGTCTTGAGCGCAGAATCTCAGGTCTTACCCTTAAAACAATCACCTTATCGGCACCGTCACACAAATGGGCCAGATGTCCTTCAAAAATAAGAAGCTCATCACTATCACTAATTATCTCAGCCACCTTCTCATTCAATTTGGGAATGTCAATGACCTTATAGCCTTTCTCATCATCAATTCCCAAAACGAAATCGTTTTCAATTGCCAAATCATTAATCTTAATCAGCCTGCAGCCTAGTTTAGAGGCTAGCCTTTCGCTGACTGTGGTTTTTCCGGTGCATGGAGTGCCTGTTATAAAAATAGCTTCGCTCATAAAAATCAAAAAAGTAAGAATTATTTTTTCAAAATAACTCTTAAAACATCTTCATCTTCAAGTACGTGGTCCGGACCGACCTTCTGACCCGGAAACTTAACTGAGGTTCCCCAGATTTTTGCATGGCGGAAATTTTTCACGAATTCCCTGTGCAGTTTTCTGCAGGCATCAATAACAGTTGAACCTTTCTTGATTACCAGCGGATCTTCCATGTCCGCTTTTCTTCCCTGTGGTTTTAGGTATACACGAACCAAATCAAGATTGTCGAATATCAAGTCTTTCAATTCTTCGATATTGGTTTTCTTATCTGCAGAAATCGGAATGAATTCCGGAATGTATTTTTTAAGCTCTTCAATGTATGCGTCATCTACAAGATCCACCTTATTTAATAGAATCAGCATCGGAACGTATGATTTATTTCTGTCGAGAACATCAATAAACTGATCCATTGTCACATCATCCCTGAAAAGAACGTCCGCATTAATATATCCGTACTCGTTCAGGATGGACCTTATTGTCTTTTCATCAAGGTGTGTCAGAGGACAGGTTGATGAAACGTTTACACCGCCCAACTTTTTACGTTTGACTGTAACGTCAGGAGGCTGTTCGTTAGGCCTGATTCCAATGGCTCTCAATTCATTGAGAATTACCTTAATGTGTTGTGGGTTTAAAGTATCGAGGACAACCAAAATCAAATCGGCAGTTCTTGCAACAGATAAAATCTCCTTACCTCTACCTTTACCGCTGCTTGCTCCGGTAATGATTCCAGGAATATCGAACACCTGTATTTTAGCATTCTTATGCTCCATGACACCAGGAACAATATCCAAAGTAGTAAACTGATAGGCGCCGACCTTACTTTCAGCGTTGGTTATCTCATTTAAAAGGGTGGATTTTCCAACAGACGGAAATCCTACAAGAACGACAGTCGCATCACCGGACTTTTTGACATGAAAACCCTGGCCTTTGGATCCTCCGCTGCTTCTTTGCAGAGATTCCTCTTTCAATTTTGACAATTTTGCCTTGAGTTTACCTATGTGATGTGAAGTTGCCTTGTTATAAGGTGTCTTTTGAATTTCCTCTTCAATATCTTTAATTTTCTCTTCAATACCCACTTTATATCACCATTTAAAAAAAATAAAAAAAGTTTTTTAGATTAGGAAAACCTAATCTAAGTGTTTGTTGTGTTATTGTTTGAACTTCCTGAACCGCCACCGGCGACAGTGTTGTCAAAGTTTACATTAAACAGCATTACACCGCTTTCCATGTGGACGTTCTGGAAGATGTCCTGATTTGCTCCACCTAAGAGGAACAATTGAGTAAACATTGAATTGGATAACTCATTACTCATGACGATTGTAGTGTACTGGTTATCGTTACCCATCAGGAACAGAGTGAAGTTAGCATCTTTTACGCTACCTACTGACTCGTTTTTCATGACATAACCGTCTTCGATGACGATGATGTTTGAAATGTTCAATGGGTTGTATGTAGTGTTGTTAATCTCAATGTGTTCACCGTTTTGGTTGAAGTATGCATCGGTATAACCTGTTGTAGTATTGTTTCCTGTTCCTCTTGAAAGAACAGCATCGATTGTCATACTGCCGTCGTTAATCAGCTGGACTTTAGCAGTGCTTCCAGGTTTCAGCTCGACCTGCTGGTTAGGCATGTAGTAGTTGTAGTTTTCGGATGTCTGGTTATCGAAGTCCCATGCACCGAAGTATGTCCACCAACCGGCTTTTGTAAGCATATCTGAAGATGCTACAAATATTACCGGACGAACTTTGTCAGGGTGGGTGTAATTGACTACTTCCCTGGCCTGATCGGAAGTCAAGTGATACTTGCTTGTCAATGTCTTTTGAGCATCATCCGCTGTTCTCGGAAGAATATCAATCAGTATGTCAGTTGCCTGACCGCTGCTGTTGGTATAGTTAATCAAGGCGGTCTGTGCTAATGTTCCGGTTGAATCCAGCATTCTGAAAATACCTGCAGAAAGCTCCAGATTACTTGTAGTCATGGCCTGACCCAGCCAGAATGCCCGGTCACCAGACTGTGAACCCCCATCGAATGTTACCTGTCTGTCGGCAGCAATCTCAAAGAGGTAACCGAAGTCCCACCAGGATGTGATGACTGTTGAATTGTCAGTGTTCTGGTTAATCCAAACCATTGAATTCCACATCGGATCGCTAGTACCCGGAACTACCTGGTGTGCAGTGACATATGCGCCACAAACGGTAGG
>NZ_JAZQIJ010000271.1:0-3208 GCF_045541095.1 Methanobrevibacter sp. | reverse complement strand
TTCATCAATCTTTCTTTTAATGTCAAATGTCTGACCATGTAAATCCAGGTATGGTCCTTTAGCACTATCTAGGAAAAATTGATTAAACCAATCTTGTTCTTCAATATAATCAAACCATGCACCGATTGTGTTTTCAATTACTCTGCGAGCATCAATGTTTTTATGCAATCCACTTGTGTCTGGTAATCGATTGATTATTTCTTCACCATTTTCAGACATTTTTATCGCCTCAGCTAACTATGGTTTGGTTAATAGTTAATCCTACTAATTGCAATACTTCGTTTGATTCAACACTAATGTCTGTTAATTCTTCTAAAGTATCATCATCAATAATAGTTACGCTTTCAACATCATCAAATAATTCTAATGCTGAAACAAGATTGTTTTTGAATAATGTTTCACCAATATGTAATCCATCAAATTCCATACTGTCAACAGGTGCTCCACCATCAAAGACTGCTTGAAGAACACTTCTCACTTCACTTTCAACCAACTCATTAATTACATTTAAATTAACTGTTAAACTTAACTCAACATATTCCGGTGCACCGACCAGAAAAGTATGGTCAATAACCTTATTATTAGTATCACTAAAAACTTCCAAAACACTAAGTAACAATTCATTAGTTACTGGTTTTGTGTCTCCGTTAACTAGAATTTCTTTAGTGTAAGGACGACCTATTTCATTTGTTTGTCCAGTGTCAACTAATAATACATCATGCACACCGTCAATATTATCTCCTAATTCCTGATAATAAGGTAAGCTTCCAAAATCTGGTTGACGAACGAAATTCAATAGTCTTTCACGATATTCATCGTCTTCTTCATAATTGGTTCCGCCTGTAAATGCTTCTGTGTTGTTTACGCTTAATTCAGAAATACTTAAGTAATCATCATCAATTAATGTGATTGTGTTTTCACTGCAGTTTCCATCTTCCCCTTCAGTTAAACAGGTTGCACTTGCTGTTGCTTCAAGTTCGCCGGCCGTAATAATGACTTCCGAATCAGTAGCATATTCAAGACCTGATTCAGTAGATACTACAATAGTTTCTTCAGGAATCACAATATCTTCAGTGCTGACATTTGGAATGCTAAACACTACGTATCCTGTAGCTTCACTCCCAGTGTCTCTTTCAATTTTAATGAAAGGATTTGCTCCATGTTTATCTAACCATTCCCCTTCAGCAGTATCAGGAAATGCGATTTTTGATAATTCATTTTGGTCTTCCATTACATAGTAACCTAACACTGCAACAGATTCTAATAAATTCCGTATTTCACTTCCCTCATTAAAGTCAGTGACTTTAGTTTGACCTACTTCCAATAGTAGACTGTAAAAACCAATCATTTGATTTAATATATTTGTTCGATTGATTTCTTCACCTATTATATTATAGAATGTTTCTTCTTCAATTGCCATTTTTAGGATTCCTCCACAGTACCATCAGTATTTAAAATATAATCCATATCTAATTCAGTATCATCATCATATACAACATGTACACTAATTTTAACTCTTTTATCAGGTTGTAATTCAAGATTAAGTTTGAAATTACTGTATCGTGGGTCTTGCTCTAAACTATCAGTTAAAGCTATTTCCATAAATTTCAATGTTGTTTCATTTTTACGCCAACCATGAAATCGATGTAATACACTACCATATTCACTGTAGAAGTATTCTGAACTTCCAAGTCGTGTATTTAATCGATTTTTTGTTGCTTGTACAAGATTATCATCATTAGTTATAGTGGCTAAATCACCATCTTTAAAGTTCCAGGAACTATGGATATCAGTTCCCAATTCATTTATTTTCACATCCATAATTAAACACCCAATTGTTTTTTTTAATTTCTTCAATTAATAGTTAAATGGTCTTTCTTTTAGCAATCAGGAACTTTTCCATTTTTCCTTGAATATGAAGCATAACCTCCATTACCTGTCCTACCAGATGATTTCCATACAGTATTCCATGCTGAACCACTGCCTGTTTGATCACTAGCATATTTTTTTCCACCTATTTCAATAACAGTCCAGAAATGACCACCATCATATGTACGATGTACAATGTAACATTTTAATCCTGCACTAGCCATCATTGCTCTTGTCAGTCTTGCTGTATCGGCACAGTTTAAATGTCCTCTATTATTATAACATTTTTCAGGTGTATTGTATCGTGTACATGTATAATATGAGTATTTAACATTTTTCTGTAACCATCCATGAATCAACTTTGCTTTTTTCAATTCATTAGTTTCACTTCCAACAATCTTTTTAACAAGATCATCAATAAGTTTTCCTTCTCCACCTTTTAACGTGCTGTTAGTTGTTTTAACTGATTTGATTTTTGTTTTTGATGAAGAAGTAGTGGATGATGATGAGGATGTTGTTGCACTTGTGTATGCTTCTCTGAAACTGTTTTTTTCATCACGGAAATTAATTACATTGCTTGCAAATGGATTTAATTCCAATTCCATTTTTGCAGTGCTGCCGTCGTTAGTGATTGTGATAGCTTCAATGTACCATCGGTTTAATGTGTAACCACTGAACCTACTGTATGTACTGTTTAATGCTTTTGCTATTGTATCGAAATTTGCTAATTCAAAAACATCTGTTGGCAATTCTGTAAATAAGAATTGGTTTGTATGGACTAATTTCAGGTTCGGATTTCCAAGAGGCAATGTTATTTTAGCACTGTATAAATCACGTATACTATCAACTAATTGTTCTCTTGCTTTTGCTTTTTCCAATTCTGTTGCACCACTCATAATATTCAACTCCATTAACATGCTTCTGGATTGTCTCCACCTGCAAGGAATTTTGCTGCCATTTGTTTAGCATTGCTGGCGTACATGATTGGAACTTTGCCCTTTGTTAACATTTTTAAAGGATATGAAATTCCTTTATAACTTGATGGGCTGTAATTATCATCCCATGCTCTAGGAAGGAACTTATAGTATTTTCCACCTTTACGGATGTCACCGCCTCCGTGCATTCCGATAACAGTACGACTTCCTAGTTTTTTAAGTTTATTAGTGTAACTGTTTTTTCCTGCAGCTTCTCTAAATACTGCACCATCTGCACCACCATATATGCAGAACCATATTCCATTTTTCGGACCCATATATCCTTCAGTATGAGTATTGGGTCCTACGCCGATAATTTTTGTTTTCCAACCGTTTTTCCGTAATATTTTAGCAACATCTTCCAT
>NZ_JAZQIJ010000270.1:0-1640 GCF_045541095.1 Methanobrevibacter sp. | reverse complement strand
AACTCCATATATCCTTCCCAATATCCTAATTCCAAATCGTCTGGATTGTAAATGTTACTGCCACATTCAGCACATCTGTAATGCCCTCCGGTTTCATATACTGATTCACTTCCACAGTATGGACAGGTCAAGACATATCCTTCTGAACTATCAAATTCCTTGTTGTTGAGACTATTTGTCGCTTTGGAATTTCCTGAACTGTAATCACGGCCATGGCTGGAACTTGAAGATGAGGAAGATGATGAATATTTATACTCATCATTGCTGGAACTGGTGTCTTCAGAAGACTCTCCATAACTTACTACATCATCTCCAAAAAAATCAAATTCATGACCCTTCAAATAACCGTTATGATTAAGATCAGCTCCCTCAAAGAATCTTTTAAGTGTTGAATTATCTAAATAAATCCAGTTCACTTCTGTAATTTCTTCAAAGGTTACCTTGCCATCGGCATTTGAGTCCAAATAATTAAAATCATCAGGATAGTATGTTCCAAAACTTTCAGCAAATCCAGCGTAAATTAATGCAGCTGCTAAAAAGAGAACAAATAGAACTATAGGTACATAGCAACAGCAGACCTTTAATTTATTCGGTTCTTTATTATTTGCTTGATTGCTTGTTTGATTAGAAGAATAATTTAAAGAATTATCCGTTGTTGAGCCACTTGAAGAGGTGGAACTATTATAAGTGCCTAATTTTGCACCACAATCAGCACAAAAAATAGCCTCATCAACGTTTTCCTTTCCACAATGAACACATTTTTTCATATTTCCCCCTCAATATAAAATTTAGCTATTCAATGATTAAAAAAAAGTAAATTATTAAGTCAAATTGTTAAATATCAATGGTTAATGTCACTTCATCCCCATCTTTGAAATTGTATTTGTCCCTTAACTTGTCCTTGGATATGAATTCCAAATAATTCTCATCATGGGTTGTCTTGTCTGGAAATACAATGGCCCCTTCAATGTCCTTGTTTAGATGAGCTCGAATATACCTCACTGCACCGAATCCTTGATCTGGCTTTATAAGATTCTTGCAGCTGTTTTTCATTAATCTTATATCCTCAAGCTTATCCTCTTCCACAATGAGGTTCAATGTTCCAGGAAACGGGGTGAATCCGCATTTTTCCTTGAATTGGTCCTTATAGAAATCCTGGCCTAAAAAATATGCTGCCTTTCCCAATCCTGTTGTGACTATTCCTGTAATTTCCATTATAATCCCCATTAAAATATAAAAAATTTAAGAAAATAATTAAATAAAAATCTTAATTTCATTAAAGTGACCTTAGCTGAACAAATGAATCCCTATCGCTTGAAACGTAATTCCTGATAGATGTGCTGTTTCTATTTGCAAATTCTATCATACCATCCTTTCCATCAAAGCTGAATGTGAGATTTCCATTCTTAACGTCATCATAATCAAATGTGCACATGATGTTTCCATCATATGAAATTGAATAGCTTGAATTCTTTTCAAAGTTTCCAACTGAAGACAAGATGGATTCATTTTCTAAAGTCAAATTGAAGAATGTTGCATTAGTTGATTTTGGACTGATGTCAAATTCAACGAATCCTTCCATTACATCACTTAAGTTATTGAATTGAATATTATGCATTACGGTTATGTTCTGGAAAACT
>NZ_JAZQIJ010000269.1:0-5365 GCF_045541095.1 Methanobrevibacter sp. | reverse complement strand
ATGAGAACCAAGAGGTGGAAAAATTTCGATAAAAAATAAAGCATTTTTCATTTCAATTGTTCTATTGTTTTTTGTTGCTCTATCAGCGGCAAGTGCAACTGAAATTATTGATGCTTCAAATACAGAAGATTCAAATTTAACTAACGACAATGAATTTTCATTGTCTCAAGAAGAATTAGAAGTTTCTAGCGAGGATTCTATCTCAGAAACTAATATAGTTATTTCTCATGATGATAATTTAAAAGATTATCCTGAAGGTTTGCTTGCGGCAAGCGGCGAATCTTATTATGAGGATAATGAAATTTTAAGTCTTTCAAATGCAGAACTCAACAACACCATATCCGTTTCAAATGATGATGAAGTTTTAAACAGTTATGTTGATAATGATGTTCTCACAGCTAAAAAAGTTAAAACTACTGCCACCAGTTTATCTGTGGTGGATACACACTACAACAAGGCAGGCACCACTTTTAAAGTAACATTGAAAGACAGTACCGGTAAAACTTTAAGCAATCAGAAAATATCTTTGAAAGTAAACAGTAAAACCTATTCCGGTGTCACCAACAGTAAAGGTATTGCACAAATCAAGACAGCCGCTTTGGCTGTTGGAAGTTATACCCTTGCTTTGACTTATGCAGGCAGTGAAAATTATTCATCTGCATCCCTTTCAAAGAAAGTTAAAGTTTTATCATCAGTCAGTGGAAAAGATGTAACAAAATATTACGGTTCATCTACTTACTACTCAGCAACATTCTGGAAAGATAATGATGCTTTGGCAAATACCAAAGTCACATTCTATATTGATGGTAAAAAATATACTTACACTACCAATAAGAATGGTGTTGCTCAGGCAAAAGTAGAACTTAAACCAGGTAAACATACAGTCAGTGCAACCAATCCTGTTTCCGGTGAAAAGATTTCCAACAAGATTGTTGTAAATAAGGATAAGACTTCATTTGCGAAAAAATCAAAAATATATATTCTTCCTTACAATTACTACACTTATATTGTTTCTTTAACCACTGCCCATGGGGCTCCGGTTAAAAACGCTAAAGTATACTTTTCTTATGACGGTAGAAATGTAACCGCCACTACAGACAAAAACGGGAAAGCAAGAACTGTTATTCCCCTTCTTGCAAAGGGTACTTACGAGATATCATATAAGTATAAAGGATCAACTGGATTATACAGTTCATCTTCATCAGGATCAATATGTATCAAAGAAGCTTCTAACAAATTAGTTGCTTCCGATTTGAAAATGGATTACAATTCAAAATCCGCATTTTCAGTTAAATTAACTGATAACAATAACAAGGCTTTATCCGGAAAAACAATCAAGTTCATCCTGGACGGTAAAACTTACACTGCCAAAACCGATTCAAAAGGTATTGCAAAGTTAACTATTGGTGATTTAAAACCTGGTACATATAAAATCAAATATTTATATTCTACATTGGGTGCAAGTGATTATAATTATGAATACAAAAATGTCGTAATCAAAAAATTGTCTGCAAAATTAACTGCAAATGATTTGAACATGAAACATAATGATGGATCAGTTTATAAGGCAACATTAAAGGATGCATCTGGTAAAGCAATCAAGAATGTTGCAATTAAATTTACTGTCAACGGAAAAACTTACAGTCAAAAAACTGATTCCAACGGTGTTGCCAAATTAAAAATCACATTGCCTGTAGGTTATTATCCAATCAAATCTGCTGTTTCAAGTGCATATTATTCAGCTAGTGCTGTATCCAAACATGTTTTCGTGGATGGATATAAATTCAGTGCCAGTGATTTATATGTATTGTCTGGAAAAACAGTTTATTATTCCGTAAAATTAGTTGATGGTAAATCTAAAGCTGTAAAAAATGCAGCAGTCAAATTCACATTAAACGGCAAGACTTATACTAAAACCACTGCTTCAGACGGTGTTGCTAAAATTAAAGTCGGAACATTGACCAGTGGAACTAAGAGTATCAAGTATGCTTATGGTTCTGAAGCATCAGGCACATCCAAAATTCATGTGCTCAGCAAAGTATCATTAAAAGCAGCTATTTCTGCTTCAAATAATGTGAAAAAATACATTGAATCAAATCATAAATTACCATCAAGCATTAAAATTGGTAAATACACATTTTCTACAGCTGATTATTTATATTTAGCTTCCAAAGCTATTGTAAATTTAAAAGCAAATAATAAAGGTGACGTTCCAGTCAAATTTATTAGTAAACCAAGCAGTCCTGGAGCTGCTGCAAATAAAGGTAATCTGAATGATTATCTTTCAGTAGCTAAAAGTGTAATAAAAACTGCAGATTCCAAAGGCAAAATGCCTAATTCTGTCAGTTCAAAAGTAGGAACAATAGGTTACAAAGGTCTAGTATATGCATTTGCTCGTGTTGTTGCATTTTATGGTGATGAGAATATCATGCCTGCTTATGTTACAATCAAAACTCTGACCAGTTCTTCATCTTCAACAAGTAAACTAAACTCAAAAAATACAATAAAAGATCTTACAGCATACTTGGCTGCTTCAACACATTGTCAAGTTAATGATGCTAAGATTAAGCAGTTAGTTACTAAGTTGACTAAAGGACTTACTACAGATGAAGCAAAAGCTAAAGCAATATTTAACTATGTGCGTGATACAATATCCTACAGTTTCTATTATAATACCAGATACGGTGCTGTTGGTACATTAAACGCTAAAACTGGAAATTGTGTAGATCATTCACACTTGCTTGTAGCAATGTTTAGAAATGCTAAACTTCCAGCCAGATATGCTCATGGTACCTGTACATTTTCAAGCGGTACTTACGGACATGTATGGACTCAGGTATTGATAGGTGATACCTGGACAGTATGTGATGCTACAAGTCCTAGAAACTCGTTCGGAAACGTTGTAAATTGGAATGCAAACAGTTATAGCCTTAAAGGTTATTTCTCAAGCATAGCATTTTAATTTACTTTTTTATTTTTTTTTACTTTTTTTCTTTTTTTATATAGCTAAAAATTTATAATAGTTCTTATAAAGATTTTAACAGAAACTAATTTAGGACAATATTATGAATTCTAAGAAATACAGAAAAGTGGCCGTAGGTGGAACTTTTGACAAATTTCATAATGGTCATAAGAAATTGTTAACTACTGCTTTTGAAATTGCCGAATCTGTTGAAATCGGTGTAACTTCCGATGCATTTGGAGGATTAAAAGGCAATATTGATTCTTGTGAAGAAAGAATGAGTAATCTTAAGGCTTTTTTCAGCGATAAATCTAATTTTATCATCGTCCCTCTCGATGATCCTTATGGGACTACTATTTATGATGAGAATTTCGATGCTATAGTAGTTAGTGAAGAGACTGAGCCTACTGCGGTTAAAATTAATGAAATTAGAGTTTCAAAAGGTATGGATCCTATTGATATTGTTGTAGTTAGTTTTGTATTGGCATATGATGGTATTCCTATTTCATCAACCCGAATTAGGCGTGGTGAAATAAATAAAAATGGGGATAACATCAGATAGTTGAAAACATAATCGATATGTTTATATGTTCATTTCGATAATATTTATATAGGGCACATTTAAATTATTTTATTTAAATAATCTTTTATGTGCCGTTGAGGTGGTTATATGGCAGTAAAAATAGATTCTAATTTATGTGGACATATTCAAAACTGTCCTGTACAGGGTTTATGCATTAAGCTTTGTGAACAGGGTGCAATCATCGAGGAAGATGGGGATGTAAAAATAGTTCCTGAAAACTGTGATGATTGTGATTTATGTATACAAAATTGTCCAAATCAGGCTATTTCTAAAGCATAGAGGTGATTTCGATGTTTGATATAATAAGAGAGGGTGAAGAACATCGTAATTTATCTTACAAAGATTTAAATTGTGTTGGTTGTGGAATTTGTGTTGGTGTTTGTCCGACTTCTTCATTAAGATTAGGTCCTGTTGTACCTATTGCAAGGGGTCTAATTGAAATGGATTATATTTCTGTTAGTGAAGACTCTTGTGTATTTTGTGGATTATGTTCAGTAGCTTGTCCTTTTGATGCATTATCTCTAAAAATAGACGGTGAACCTATTAAAGAATCGGATAATTATCCTACTTGGGAAACTCAATGTGAAGTTGACGATGAGGAATGTATTTATTGCGGAAGATGTTATTCAATCTGTCCTCAGGATTCAATTATTTTTGAAAGAAATCTGCCTGATGCTGTAGAGTTAGTAAGAGGAGAAATTGAAATAGATGATGAAAATTGTATTTATTGTGGTTTTTGTGCAGAATTATGTCCTGCAGAAGCTATAATTATCAAAAATATTCCTTCATCCAGTGTTGATTTATTAAATAACTCTATTGAGGTTGATCTTTCTAAATGTGTTCATTGTGGAGTATGTAAAAGAGTTTGTCCTGAATCTGCAATCAAACAAATCTGTTCTACTTGTATGCTGAGGGATGAAATTCCAATTCCTGAAATCACTGGTTCAACATTTATTTCAGAAGAATCATGTGTAAATTGTTCATGGTGTTCTGAAATCTGTCCAGTTGATGCTATTTCTATAACTAAACCATTTGAAGGTAGTTTGGAAATGATTGAGGTTCCTGATGAAGATAAAATTTGTAAAGGTGAATCTTGTCATGCTTGTCAAGATGTTTGCCCATGTAATGCTGTTGAAATAATCGATGGAAAATCAGTTACTAATTTAGACTTCTGTAATTTATGTGGAGCATGTGTTACAGCTTGCCCTCAAAATATCAGAATTTTAAATAGAACAGCAATGAAATTAACAAATATCCATTCTGATTCATGGAATGAAATTTTAAACTCAATATTAGGTGGAAAATAGAGAGATACTCTCTCCATTTTCATATTTTTTCTAAGATATATTCTCTTTCTGTTTTTAATGACTGGTGTAAACTATTTTGTGTTTTTTGGGTTATATTTGACAAATAACTTCCAACAAAGAGTACTATAACAATCAATCCTCCTATTATCAGGATTAATTCTGCACTTCCTTGTCCTTTGTTGTCTATATTTTTAAACATGTGTTCTGTTGTCAAGAATTGTGTTCCTGACATCCATGATATCATCTTTTGCCTTAAGACTGGTATCACTGGTTTCCATATAGGTTCTGTATATGGTTAGAGCAAGCAATGCGATTACAATTACTCCTCCAAACAAAAGAATATATTCTGCTGCGCCTTGGCCTGAATTTTCTTTCATGAATATTTTAAATTTTTTCATAGTTTTCACCGTTTTTATATTAAATTTTTTTCATATATTAATATTACTATTTTATAAAAAAGTATTACTAAAATCATTTAATTGATTTTTTTCCTCTTTTTTGTGTTTTTTTTCC
>NZ_JAZQIJ010000268.1:0-16096 GCF_045541095.1 Methanobrevibacter sp. | reverse complement strand
ATATTAAAACTGTAGTTTGTAAAAAAATAAAGAATAATTAAAATTCGATTTAAATTAAAACTTAATTTCAGATTAAAATAAATAAAACAATAAAAATATAACCTAGTTAGTAAATTCAAAATGAAAAATTAGTTTTAGAGGGCACTCTTTTAATAAAATTATATGGTTTCAATTAAAGCAATAGATTCATGTGATTTATATTTATCATAATCCAACTTTTATTTAGATAAAAAAATTGATTTATCTGCTAATAAAACTTGGAGGGATTAAATGGGTCTTTTTAATGATCAAAAAAACGTAACAAACATTGATTCATTTGACTGTTTGGATGAAAACAACAAGCCGATGGAATTTGACGAAAACGTAATGGATTTGAAGAGGATTCTTCGGATTTAAAAATCTACGATGACAGGTTTTTCGATATAATCTTTCCTGATTTCAAGTAAAACAATTTCTTTATTCAATTTAAATTCTTTCATAAACATATTTTTTGAAAAGAGAACTAGGAATATGGGGGAATTAATTGATATTCCAGATATGGCGATATTGGGTGTTTTAAAACTCCGCAAAAGAGAAATCGGACATTGGCAAATTTTTTAAATATTTACGGCAATAGTAAAATGTAGGTGGGAAAATGGATTTTGATGTACGAAGAGTAGATCTGGTTAAGATGTCTATTAAAAAAAGGGATACCAAACAGGAAGTGATTACAGAATATATGGACAACAACATGTACATTTCAAGGCCGAAAAAGTATAAGTATGATTCAGGAGAGTCAGTTTTGGACATAATGACTCTTGATAACACCAACTGGACTTATGAACATGTCAAAAGCAGAAAACCCAAGGATAAATCAAAGCAAATCATTCGTGTCAAAACCAGAAATGATGACACCTGGCTGATTGACCTGGCCCTTAACAATCCTCAAAGACATGTCAGAATTGCAGCTGTAGGTAAACTCACTGATGAAGATGTGCTGTTCAAGATAATAAAAACAGATAGGGACAATTATGTTAAAAAAGCATGTCTGGACAGGTTGTCTAAATTATACATAATGGGGGAATCCAAATAGACAGTCATCAAAACCTGGATGACTTCATCAGTATTGCCAGGAATTCTTCCGATTGGAAAGAAAGGTGTGAAGCGGCTGAAAAAATTCACGATGAAGATATCCTGAAAGACATTTTCAACAGTGACAGCATCAGTGCCGTCAGCATCTCGGCAATGAATAACATAAATGATACTGATTTTTTGACAGATGCCTGTTTAAACAATCCAAGTTCCCATATTCGGCTGGCGATTTTAAACAGGATATGTGATGAAAAATTGCTGAATGACATCGAAATGTCTGCTTTCATTGAAAATGTCATAATGTCAGATCCCGATGATTTCATAGTCTCAACTGCATGCGAAAAACTCAATTTCACAAACAGTGAAGATGTGATTAAATTTTTGGCCAGGTTTGATGATGCATCACTCAAACCCGATTTCATCAAAGGGATAACAGATGAATATGTATTGAAATATTTGGCATTAAACCATAAAAACAATCGAATTCGAGCTCAGGCTATTTTAAATCCGAATCTAACAGACATTGAAGTTATATCTAATGTGATAGCAGATGATGAAGACTATTTCACAAGAGTTTCCGCAATCAGCAGGATTAAAAATTGTAAAGAACTGGAAGAATTAGTCTATAAAAAATCACTGAATCACCGTTTAGCCGAAATAGTTAACAATATTACTTTTAAAACAGGCAGATATTTTATAAATGAATTTGAATCTGCCGATGATGAATATGAACGCAGTGTTGCTGTAATGTTTATTGAAGATGAAAATATTCTTGAAGATATAATCTCAAAAGAAAATGACGAAAAAGTAATTGAAAGCATCATCAGAAACGAAAATTTCAAAAATAAGGAGATTTTAATTGATTATGTTAAAAATAATCTGGAAAAGGAAGCTATTACGGATTTATTTACAAGAATTACAGATGAAAGTTTTTTAGAAGATTTGGCAATCAATAAGGATTTAAATGTGCGTTTTCATGCGGTAAAACAAATTTCCAACCTGACAAGTAATGATAATCTGCTTCGAAGGATTGCACTGGTGGAAAATGATGAGAAGATATGCATAAATGCAGTTGAGTCAATTGAAAACAGAAATTTCCTTATAGAAATAGCGCACACCCGCCCTGAAAAGAACATACGTCTGTCTGCACTAAATCAGATTAAGGCAAAAAGACTATTGAACAACTATATGTATTTCATACAGAATTCCCTTGCCGATTTGCCTTTCGAGTCATGGCTAAGAGAAATGGCTTTAGATGATGAGGACTCAGAAATCAGGCAGGTTGCCGCAAGCAAACTCAACGATAAAAAAGTTCTCGATGAAATAGTATCTGGAAATGATGAAGCCGCTCCTGAAGCTCAAAAAAGGCTGAATACTCTTTTTGAAGACATAAAACAAATAAATAATGGAGCCGTTTTAAATAAATTGGTTGCAAGCAGCGACAGTGATGTTTCAAATCTTGCACAGGATGTGCTGGATGATTTGCAAACATGGGAAAGTCGCATTGCAGAGATAAGCAATATTGATGATATAAACCAGTTGAAGAATATCTCTAAAAATGATTTCAATAGGTATGTCCGGATGGAAGCTGAAGGAAAGCTTGAAAGAATTCTTTTCAATTTCAGATTGGATGAAATCCCCAGTGCCTCCACTCAGGAAAAACTTAAAAACATAGCTCTTGATGAAGATTTGACTTTTTATCTTAGAAATAAGGCTATTTCAGAAATTTCCGATGTAAAATTCCTGAAGGAAATCATTGACGGAGATTTTGATGAAAATTTGAAAAATGCCTCTAAGTTGAGATTGCATTTTGATTTAAACAATACTTATTTTTGAAAACAGCTTTTTCAGTTAAACTCATTTAGGCAAATATAAATATAAATAACTATAAAATCTTATTCATTAACTTAAAAGTTATAAGTTAAAATATAATATTAATACGAGGTTAAACTATGGTAAGTGTAAACGTTGAAGCTAAAAAAACCGTAGATGTAATGATTGAAAAAGCAGATGAATTAAACATTGCTGTAGAAACTTTAGGTAATGGTGCTACTGTCATTGACTGTGGTGTAAATGTCGATGGAAGTTTTAAAGCAGGAGAACTTTATACTAAAGTATGTCTTGGTGGACTCGCAGATGTTGGAATTTCAATTCCTGGAGATTTATCTGAAAAATTCGCACTTCCTTCAGTAAAAATCAAAACTGACTCACCATCCATTTCAACATTAGGTTCCCAAAAGGCAGGTTGGTCCGTATCTGTAGGTGACTTTTTCGCATTAGGTTCTGGTCCTGCAAGAGCTATTGCATTAAAACCAGCTGAAACCTATGAAGAAATCGGATACGAAGACAAAGACGCAGACCTTGCAATCTTAACTTTGGAAGCTGACGTATTGCCTGGTGAAGATGTTGCTGAATACATTGCTGAAGAATGTAATGTTGACGTTAAAAATGTCTACTTGCTTGTAGCTCCTACTTCTTCCTTAGTCGGTTCTATTCAAATCGCTGGAAGAGTTGTTGAAAACGGAACCTACAAAATGTTGGAATTCATCAAATTCGACGTAACCAAAGTAAAACATGCTGCAGGTATTGCACCTATTGCACCTGTTGACCCAGATGGACTTAAAGCTATGGGTAAAACCAACGATGCTGTTTTATTCGGTGGAAGAACTTACTACTATGTAGAATCCGAAGAAGGAGATGACATTGCTGATGTTGCAGCTCAATTACCATCTTCAGCAGCTGATGGATATGGTAAACCGTTCTTCGACGTATTCAAAGATGCAGGTTTCGACTTCTATCAAATTGATAAAGGAATGTTTGCTCCTGCAGAAGTTGTAATCAACGACTTAACTACTGGTAAAATGTATAAAGAAGGATTTGTAAACGCTGAGTTGCTTAAAAAATCCTTCGGTGTAGATGAATAATTATATTCATCTTTTATTTTCTTTTTTTCAAAAAAATTTTACATCATATTTATATACTTTTAAGTTAAAAATAATACTGCTTTTAAATAACTTAATAGGTGATAAATATGAGCATAAGTGAAATTATATCAGATGCAATCAGATATCCTTTTTCGGATATTACAAAATTTTTAATCATAGGAATAATAGCATTGCTTGCGGGTTTTGCAAATCTTTTAGATCCTTTTGACATAGACGGCTTTGCTATGAAAGCGGTTTTTACAATTTTAAGTATAATATTTTCATTGATGCTTTCAGGAATAGGCCTTAATGTAATTAAAAATGCAATTGCACATTCAGATGAGATTCCTGTATTGGATCCTGTAAACAATATACTTGACGGAATAAAATTCTTAATAGTCAGCATTGTTTACTTCCTTATTCCGATGGTCATTACTTTTGTTTTGGCAATATTCTTCGGAGTACTTGGTGCCGGATTAAATCATATTGGTGCTGCTACAGCCATAGTTGCAGTAATTGCAATAGTGCTGTTCATTATTTTTGGAATATTCCAAATCATTGCTATTGCCAGACTTGCAAAAACCGGTGATTTCGGTGCAGCATTTGACATTGGAGCAGTATTGGATGATGTTAAAAAAATTGGAATTGGTAAAATCATATTATTTTTAATCATTTCTCTTGTAATAATCATGATTGCTGCATTAATCGCATCATTCTTGGCAATAATACCATTTATAGGATTAATCTTATCTCAAATAGTAATCGGAGCATTTGTTGTTCTTTTCTACTATAGAGGAATTGGATTAATTTACTCTGAAGCATAAATTGAGGAATTCATATGGAAATTGCAGATATTATTAAGGATTCATTCAGGTTTCCGGCCAATAATATCAAGGCTTTTGCAATATATGTTGCAGTTTACCTTGCTGTTGGAATCATGGTTGTACTGGCAACTGTTTTAGCAGTTTTTGCTTTCAACGATTCCGCTTATATACTGATAGGTTCAGTTATATTCGCAATCTTGGCCGTTTTGCTTGTATTGATATTGTCAGGTTATGAAATCGACATTATTAAAACAGGGATTAATCTAGAAGATGAAGTTCCGGGCATTGACTGGAAAAATGATTTGATTAGAGGTATCAAATCCCTGATTGTAGCTGTTGTATACTTCATCGTTCCGATGATTATTACAGTAGTTGTTGCATTCATTACAAATGTGCCGGGCAATCTTATGAATCTTGCCAATGAGGCCAATAGTGCTTCAGGAGCTAATGCCACAATTCCATCTTTTGTCATAACTCATCTGTGGGGATCCCTTGCAACAACATTCATAATTTCCATGATTTTGTTTGTTGTCTTTTCATTCATCCATTACATGGCAAATGCAAGACTGGCAAATACTGACAGTTTATCCGAATCATTGAATGTTGTTGAGGCGGTAAAGGATATTTCAAGAGTAGGTTACGCCAAAGTGATTGTAACTGTAATACTGATGATTTTAATTACCTTTGCAGTAAATGGAATTTTATCAATTATCTATCAGCAAGTTCCTCAGCTGTCCATTTTAAGCATTGTTGTAACTCCGTTTTTAATGTTTGCAATGTGCAGGGCTAACGGGTTATTATATTCCGACATAGCTTAAAAAAATAGGTTATTTTTTTAATCTATTTTTCTTTTTTTATATTTTTTAGTGGATTTTAAAAACATTTTTATTCTATGAAAATTATAATAAATTTATTGGAGTTGAATATTATGACTGATTTAAAAGGTACAAAAACTGAAGCAAACTTACAAGCAGCTTTTGCTGGTGAGTCCCAAGCACACACAAAATACCAATACTTTGCTGCAAAAGCAAAAGAAGAAGGCTATGTCCAAATCCACGACATTTTCATGGAAACTTCCAAAAATGAAAGAGAACACGCTAAAATCTGGTTCAAACTTTTACACGATGAAGACATTCCTGACACTGTAGCTAACCTCAACGCAGCAGCTGACGGTGAAAACGAAGAATGGACAGAAATGTACAAAGAATTCGCTGAAACTGCTAAAGAAGAAGGTTTCCCAATGATTGCATTCTTATTTGAAAAAGTAGGAGCAATCGAAAAAGAACACGAAGAAAGATACAGAACCTTACTTGCAAACGTTGAAAACGATGCAGTATTCAACAAAGAAGCAGACATTGAATGGAAATGTGAAAACTGCGGATTTGTATTCTCAGGTCCTAACGCACCTGAAAAATGTCCTGTATGTGGACTTCCAAAAGCACACTTCGAAGAAAGAGCTACCAACTTTAAATAAGCTCTCTATTTTTTTTTATTTTTTTAAATTTTATAAACTGATTATTAAATATTATTTTAGGAGAAGATATTATGGCAGATTTAAAAGGAACCAAAACTGAAGAAAATTTAAATGCAGCACTTGCCGGTGAATCCCAAGCACGTGTAAAATATGAATTCTACGCATCCCAAGCTAAAAAAGACGGTTACGTTGAAATCAAAGAAATTTTCCAAGAATCTTCCGACAATGAAAAAGAACATGCTAAAATCTGGTTCAAATTATTGAACGGAGGTAAAGTACCTGACACTTTAACCAACCTTGCTGATGCAGCTGCAGGTGAAAACCACGAATGGACAGAAATGTACAAAGAATTCGCAGAAACCGCTAAAGAAGAAGGTTTCGATGATATTGCAGCTTTATTTGAAGCAGCAGGTGCAACCGAAAAAGCACACGAAGACAGATACAATGCTTTATCTGACAAAATCAAAGCAGACAAAGTCTTCAAAAAAGACGAAGAAATTGCATGGAAATGTAACAACTGTGGATACATCCATTATGGAAAAGACGCTCCTGAAGTTTGTCCATTATGCGACCACCCACAAGCACACTTCAGAAAACAAGATACTAGCTACATCTAGATCTTTTTTTCCTTTTCTTTTTTTTTGATAACAATTTATATACTAGGTCAATCTAATATTACTCTACAAGTGATATTATGATTGAAAACAACATTTGTCTTTTGACAGATAGCTATAAAGTAACTCACCACTACTTTTACCCTAAAGGTACTGAAAAAATCTATTCATACCTTGAAAGCAGAGTAGGTGCTGAGTTCAACAAGACAATTTTTTACGGACTTCAATATATTCTCAAAAAATATCTCGAAGGTCCTGTAGTAAGTCAGGAAAAGATAGATGAGGCCGACAGATTAATATCATCACATATAGGCGAGGATATTTTCAACAGGGCCGGTTGGGAATACATATTGGATAAACATGAAGGAAGATTGCCTATAGAAATCAAGGCAGTCAGCGAAGGCACTCCTGTCGATGTCGGAAACGTATTGATGACTGCGGTAAATACAGACAAGAAATCATACTGGCTGGTCAACTATCTGGAATCTTTGCTTCTTCAGGTATGGTATCCGTCTACTGTTGCAACATTGTCCGCTGAGGTAAGAAAGCTTGCAAACTTCTATCTCGAGGTTACAGGTTCAGCTAAAGATAATCTTGACTTTATGCTTCATGATTTCGGCTATCGCGGTGCAACCTCAACAGAATCATCAATGTTATGCGGTTCAGCTCATCTTTTAAGCTTTTCCGGAACAGACACAATTCCTGCACTGACCATTCCTGGAAACTATTACAATGATTCACAGTTATACGGATTTTCAGTTCAGGCAACAGAACACAGCGTAATGACCTCCCTTGGCCCTGACGGTGAATTCGACCAGGTTTTAAATGTCATTGACAATGCCAAAAACGGAATACTTTCCATAGTTATTGATTCATACAACTACAGAAACTTCCTAACAGAAGCAGGAAGTGAAGGTTCAAGGTTAAATGATGCAATCAGCAATTTTCCTGGCCATTGAAGGAAACAAAGTGGTGTTCAGGCCGGACAGCGGTGAGCCTGTATCAACAACCATTGACTGCTTGAATATTCTTGAAGACGGTTTCGGGTCATATTTGACCGATGAGGGCTATAAGGTATTTGATTCAAACATCGGACTTTTGTGGGGGGACGGATTGAATTATCAAAAGATACGTGACATTCTCTTTGCAATGAAATCAAACGGTTGGGCCGCTGAAAATATCATTTTCGGAATGGGTGGCGGACTTCACTCATCTGTAAACCGCGATACCCAGAGAAATGCATTCAAATGTTCCGCCCAGCTAAGGGATGGGGTATGGTTTGACATATTCAAAAATCCTCTGGACTCAAGTAAAAAGTCTAAAACCGGAAGGTTCAAACTGGTCAGGCAAGGCAATTCATTCAAAACAGTCTCAATTGATGATGAGGGTGAAGACCTGCTTCAGACAGTTTTTAAAGATGGTGAACTGCTGGTCGAGGAAACATTTGGCGATATCAAAAACAGAGCCTTAAAATATTCTAATTTCTTATAGATATTTAAGGCATTCTTTTTTCATTTTTTAAATTTTAAACTATTTTTTTAAAAATATATTCCATTGACTATTTATACTATTAATCTTATAAATTAACATATTAAATCATTTTACACATTTATATTTATTAAATAGGTAAAATGGGGGTAAATATTTTGTCTAAACTAAAAATTGTAGCAATATTGTTAGTATTGATATCTCTTCTGGTTATTGTTCCGGCTAGCTATGCTGGTGAAAACCAGACTGATATAAATTTAGTTAGTGAAGACACTAACATTTTAGCCGATGAATACTATTTTGATGCCGATATCGATAATGATACTGGTGACGGATCAAAATATAACCCCTATAAGGATTTTTCCTATTCTAAAATTCAGCCTAATAGTGTCGTTCACCTTGCAGAGGGGGAATATTACCTTGATGAAAGATCATATATTGCTGATAATATGACATTCATAGGTGAAAATGCTAAAAATACAATTGTTCATGCAAATGGTTATACAATAACTGCAAAGAATACATTAACCTTTATTAATCTGACATTTGATAAGTTGTCAATTTCAAATAACGGCAACATAAATGCAGTCAACACGGTTTTTAAAAGTTCAGCAAAAAGCGTTATTGATTCAATAGGAAGCGATTACCAGGTCAGTCTGGTCAATTGTACTTTTGACAACAACCAGGCCGAAAACGGTGGAGCCATTTACATGGATGGAGGGTATCTGAATATTGAAGATTCCCAATTCCTGAATAATTATGCTAAAAACAGTGGTGGAGCTATTTATACTGATTTTGTCAATGCAACAATAACCTCAACCAAATTCAGGAACAATCATGCACTAAATGAACTGGGAGGAGCAATTTATATTTATAATTCTCCTGTATTCAACTGTATAAATGTGGAAGTCAATGACAATGATGCCAGATTTGGAGGAGCAATAGCCGCTCTTGATTCAATTACAAGTTTAAATAATATTACAGCAAGAAACAATAGGGCAAAATATTACGGCGGCGCCGTTTTTGCAATATATCATACATTATCAATCGAAAATTCCATATTGGACAGCAATTCCGCATCTGACGGTGGAGCATTATATGCGGACCATATTGATTCATTCATAATTCATTCCAACATATTTTCAAACAATAATGCTGAAAAAACTGCAGGTGCAGTTTATTCCGTTTTAAGTGAGTATTACTATGATTCAATCTTTGATGATGCCTTGAACAATACTTTCATAAATAATACAGCTATTCTGGAAAATGACGTGTATGCAAGCAATATGGTAAACTTAACTGTAGGGAATAACAACTACATTCTAATTAAATACGGTTCCTCTTTTAATGGAACTTTGCCTTCCGGTTATGATTTAAGGGATTACGGATATGTTACTTCTGTTAAAAATCAGGGTAATGATGCTAACTGCTGGTCTTTTGCAGCCTTGGCCGCATTGGAATCAGCAATTTTAAAAGCAAACGGCATGACATTTGATCTGTCTGAAGAAAACATGAAAAACTTAATGTCATATTACTCAGATTACGGATGGACCATGGCAACCAACAAAGGCGGGTATGACAAGATGGCTGTAGGTTATCTTACAAGTTGGCTGGGTCCTATAAATGATACTGATGATGTATACATCATCGATTCGCTGATATCTCCAAAATTGGATAGTTTTATTCATGTTCAAAACATACTGTTCTTAACCAGAAGCAGCTATACCGATAATGATGCTATCAAAAGGGCAATAATGGATTACGGTGCTGTTTCAACAAGCATTTATTGGTCAAGCGCTTATTTAAAAAATAGAATTAATTATTATTATAATGGTAATACAGGTGCAAACCATGCGGTTGCCATAATCGGTTGGGATGATAATTACTCCGCTTCAAACTTTAATAATGCCCCTCCGGGTGACGGTGCATGGATTATTAAAAACAGTTGGGGAGAAAAGTCAGGTAATAAAGGTTTTTATTACGTTTCATATTATGATACCAAATGTGCACCTATAAATAAATCCACATCTTACACTTTTATATTCAATGATACAATCAGATATGATAAAAATTACCAGTATGATATTTCCGGACGTACAGACAGCTTTTTCAACACTACTTCAACAGTATGGTATAAAAACAGATTCACTGCAACCGATGATGAATATCTGGCTGCGGTCTCAACATACTTTGAAAAGAATACCCAATGGGATTTATCTGTCTATGTAAATGATGCATTGAAATTATCACAGTCCGGATTTTCACTTTCAAGCTACTCCACAATCAATCTGAATCAATTGATACCTCTTAAATTGGGTGATGTCTTTGAAATCATATTCAAAATAACTGTGGATGATGATGCGGGGGTTCCGATTTCAGAAGCGGTTTCACTAATTAATGAAATCTATTCTGAAAACATTTCATTCGTCAGCTATGACGGTAAAACCTGGAAGGATTTCTATGAACTGCCTTGGACATATCCTGATCATAAATATGACTCTCAGGTAGCTTGCATAAAGGCATTCACTATTCTAAATCCTTTAAATTCATTCATTAACCTGACAATTACAGACATTGGTCAGGACACCATTGATATTCTAGCCAATATTTATGATGAATATGGAAATTCTGTTGATTATGGTGAAGTGGCATTCAATATTTCCGGTGAAATCAAAAAGATGAATGTTAATAAAGGAACAGCTAAGTTTGATAACGTTCCTGTTGGCGATTCAGTCAATAAATTCACTGCCGTTTTCAGCGCTGTGGGATACAATCAGTCAACTAGTTCTGTTTTATTCTCAAAAACTTTATTGCCAACTACTTTATATCTTGATTGCTTATCCAATCATAACTTTTACGAATTCAATGTTCGTGTAGTTGATGCAAATAACAAGTCTGTTGAGAGCGGAAAGGTAATTTTCACAATTGATGGCGTCAACTATACATGTGATGTTAATGACGGAAATGCTTATATGAACATTTCATTCAAAACATTCGGATTGAAAAATGTTTATGTAACATATAATGATTTGTACTGCTATAACTCATCAAATGCAACACAGCTAATTTATGTAACAGCTTCAAAAACTTCAATTACACTTTTTGCAGGCAGTGAATTCAATCCGATTTTGCTAACTGCAAATGTCATTGATGAAGAAGGCAATAATGTAGACAAGGGTGTTGTAACTTTTGTCATTGGCAATGACTCATACAAGGTTAATGTTGCAGATGGAACCGCAACCTTCTCCTATGTTTTTGTTAAAGAAGGATTAAACCATGTATTGGCTTATTATTCAGATGATTCATATATGTATGCATCATCAAGCGTTTCAAAAGATGTTCCTGTTTCATATAAAGATACAAACATGATGCTGAATGTAACATCTAATCAGAATGTGGCCAACGGTGTAAATATTGTCGCTACAGTCATGGACACATCCGGTCAGATGGTTTTGTTTGGTCAGGTTACATTCGAATATAATGGAAAATCCCGAGTTGTAAGCATTGTTGATGGAAAAGCCAGTAATGACTGTATTTTTGACAGTATTGGATTAAATACCCTTAAAGTCAGCTATTCTGACAGTAACTATTATAAGCCATCCAACAAAACGGTTTCATTATACGTTTCAAAAACTAAAGTGGAGATTGTTTCTGCAGTAAACATTGTTTACAATAATGCAACTGTTGACTTTACAATTTCAAAATCAATTGATGAGCATATTACAGTTTATGTCGACGACACATATTATCTTCTCAAATTAAAAAACGGCAAGGCCACAATTGACCTGAATTCTTTGAATGCAGGCATTCATACTATTTCTGCTATAATCAACAGCAGCTGCTATGAATCCGAACTGTATAAAACTCAATTTACAATTGATAAACTTTCTACTGAGCTGGTTTGCAGTGATGAGATAATCTATATGCACAATGATATGAGTTACCGTGTCGGCCTGAAAGACGTATTTGGAAATCCTCTTTGCGATTACCAGATTGCTTTAAAAGTCAACGGCAAAACATATCGCAGCAATACAGATAAAAATGGTTATGCAGTATTCAAATTCAATTTGGGAATTGGAACTTATAGTGCTGATGTTAGATTCAATGGCAATCAGAACTATTTAAATTCAAATTCAACCAAAAAAATTACCGTCAAAACCACAATCGAATTGCCGAGTGCTGCAAAATACACTTATAATTCAATATATGATCCTGTTTTACATGACAAACAGGGCAACCTGTTGAAAAATCAGAATGTGGACATTACGGTAGGAAAAACCGTTTACAGTCTTAAAACTGACGCCAACGGCAAATTGGATTATGTGATAACCCTGACTCCAGGCACATATTCTGTATCTGTTGAAAATCCACAAACTGGAGAAGTCAAAAATCAATCAATAACTGTAGTTAAAAGAATAACAGAAAATAAGGCCATTACAATGTATTATGGTGCCGGAAAATACTATAAGGTCAGAGTTTATGATGATCATGGAAACATTGCTAAACGTGTTAAAGTGACATTCACTATCAACGGCAAGACATATTCAAGAAACACAGATCCAAACGGTTATGCTTCATTTAAAATCACTTTGCAGGCTAAAACCTACACTATCACTGCAAATTATAAAGGATATAAAGTTTCAAACAAGATTGTAGTCAAACCTACTCTGATTTTAAAGGACAAATCAGTCAAAAGATCAAAAACATTCAAATACACTGTCAAGCTTTTAAACAACAAGGGCAAAATCCTGAAATATAAGAAGGTAACTGTCAAGTTCAGGGGCAAAACCTATAATGTTAAAACAAGCTCTAAAGGAATTGCAACATTCAAAATCAAGGCTTTGTCAAAAACAGGCAAATTCACACTGACTGCAAGTTATGGTTCTGCAAAAATAAGTAAAAAGATAACTGTTAAAAAATAAGGTTAAAAAATAACCTTATTTGTTTGCTTTAATCAGTTTGCGGGCTGCTTTAATATCTGTATTGTAGATATGGCCGGAAGTTGAGTGGTAGTGGACTCCGCCAAAGTTAATTTTTTCTCCAACGATTTCCTTGTTTACTTCCTCTTTCATTTTTAAACCGAGATATGCTATGAAAAACATGTTTGAGTAGAAAGCACCGAAGATATCGTTGCTTCTGAATATGCAGTGGATTGTAAGTTCGTTGTCACGAACAATGCATTGCAAAAACTGCAGGCATGGAATGTCTTCCTCTTCTGCATCTTCCACAGGATTGATTGTAACCGCCACTGCACGGTTTGATCCGGTTGCTGTCAGAATCCTTTTTTTCATGCTTTCGAACTGGTCAACATTAAAATGTGCAAATATACGGTTTGGATAAGTGTATACGAATCCTTGTGTGTTGTCGATGATTTCAGGGTCTTCCACTGATTTTACATATGAATATAATGCATCGCTTTTAATCGGGCATCCTTCAAGGTCATATTTTCCGGATTTGATGTCGGCCAACATCATTTCGGTTGTGTAATTCTGATATTTTGCTCTGAATTTCAAATCCATAGGATCGTCAATGACATAAAAGTTACCTAGACTTTCAACCAGATGGTGATTTGAGTCTTTATAGGTTTCTTTTCCTTGTTTTAGAATTTTATCTACAAAATCCAAGTAACATTGAGTAATACTTAACATATAAAACATCCCTTTTATTAATTATATCTATGTTTGTTGACAATCATATATTAATTTTATATCATGTGAAATTATCAAACATGTCTTTGCTTATCTATCTGCTTCACTTTAATTTGTGAAGTATCATATCATGAATTCATTTTTTTAAAGAAACATATATTTATTTTATTAATTATAGCTACAACTATTGATTTAATCGGTCGTTATTTTAATTATTGTGATGGTTAGTTTTAGGTCTCAAATGAAAATTTTCTAGAATGCTGTGTCAACTATCTCATCGATATTTAGCTTTGCCGATTTCACATTTTTTCTAAAGTGTGCCAGATACTCTATGTTTCCGTTCTTTCCGGGCATTTTGGAAACATCCAGACCAAGTGCATTGTAGCCCTTGGTTTTGAAATAGTTCACGACATCTGAAATAACGTCCTTGTGCACCTGCTTGTCGGTGATTATTCCCTTGTATTTTTGAGCTATCTCCTTTCCGCATTCGAACTGAGGTTTTATTAGAAAAACCAGTTCATACTCACTGTTTTCCTGTGCAATCCTGTCTATTATGTGCTTTAGTGATATGAAGGAAACATCGGATACCATGATGTCAATGTCTTTGAACAGTTCTGATGGAGCCTCCTTGAAGTTTAGCTGCTCATGAAGCTCCACCCTGTCGTCAGCTCTTAAAACATCAGCCATCAAGTCAGTTCCAACATCGATTGCGACTACTCTGGCTGCACCATGCTTCAGGCAGCAGTCTGTAAATCCTCCTGTTGAAGAACCAATATCCATCACGCTTTTGTCTGTAAAATCAATATTGAATGAATCAATTGCACCGTCCAGCTTAAGTCCTGCTCTGGAAACGTATTTAAGGTAATCGTTATCGATTATTTCAATCTTGTCATTATCCTTCACGATGTAACTGCGTTTGGTGACGATTCTGTCATTGATTTTAACGTTTCCTGATTTGATGAGTTCCTTTGATTTTGTTCTGCTGGCGATAATGTTGTTGCTTACCAGATATTTGTCCAGTCTTTCCTTCATGATCATGATTCCGTTAATTTCTAGTCCAACTTGATTTTTCTAATCTCTCGGGCTGGAATTCCCGCAACTATTGTGTTTGCAGGAACGTCTTTTGTGACGACAGCTCCTGCTGCAACAATGGAGTTTTCACCGACTGTAATTCCGGGAAGAATTGTTGCATTGGAACCCAACCACACTCCATTTTCAAGATGAATCGGTGAAGGAACCAGATTTCCTCGTCTTTCCGGATTTTCCTCATGATTCAATGTCAATAAACAAACGTTATGTCCGATAAATACTCCATCTCCAATGTAGATTCCGCCCTGGTCCTGCATTGAGCAGTTTGAATTTATGAAAACGTTTTCGCCTATATGAATGTTTTTGCCGCAGTCTGTGTGGAATGGTGGAATTAGTCTTAAAGTTTCATTTACAGGTTTTGATGTTAACTCGGATATGATTTTTTGAACTTCTTCCGGAGTGTGATATTCATTGTTTAGTTTCATTTTGATTCTTGTTGCCTCCTGAAGCAGATAATTGCTCATTTCCTGCAGTTCAGAGTTTGAATCAATAATTTCTCCTCTATTAAAATAATCTAAATATTCCTTTAAATCCATTATATCCCTGGTTAAATATATGTTGTTTTGGTTTAATAATTTTGATGCCTATTTATAAAATTGTTGTGATATTAAATGTAGTTTGGAATCAATGGAAAAAAGATTAGGTGATGAACCTGGAAGTGTTGCTAGAAAAGGTAACTATATTGGTTTAAAGGAAATATATGAAATCATTTCCAAAGACCGTGATGAATTTCTTGAAATGATGGAATGGTGTATCAATCTGCATATTATTGGTGATGCCGTAAAAAATCAAAATATTTCATTGTCGGTTATAAATGAAATATTAATGATTTGGATTTTACAATTCTAGAAAAGTTGGTCTTACCTCAAAAGAGGCATTAAGAATATTTGAACTACCTCAACTTATTGAAGTTGAGGATTCCTAGGTTTTTTATTATATATCGTTGGTTATTTGATATTATCCT
>NZ_JAZQIJ010000267.1:0-4910 GCF_045541095.1 Methanobrevibacter sp. | reverse complement strand
GACAAATTCCAACTCTACAAACCCAAAGCAAACGGCGTACAGTTCACAAAAAGCCACAATACAAGCAGAACATGCCACCATTGCGGACACATAAAACAAGAGTTAGAAGTCAAAACACGCAACTGGAAATGTCAAAAATGCGGAAAAATACTTGATAGAGACGTAAATGCCGCAATTAATATATTAAACCGCTGGTTCAACGGGGATAGCCTGAAAAATACTTAATTAACCTATTAAGTGAAAAAAATTCAGGAATCCCCACCCTCTTAGGGTGGGGTGGTTCAATGCGAAAAATATGATGTAGTTGAAAAGGCTTCCAATCTGAGGTATCTCAAGGGTTGTTCCCTGATGTGTCTGGACCTGGTGTATGAATACGACTAACCACGGACTATGGAGTATCAGCAGGGAAATTACTGAAATCATGAATTGCCTTAAGCGAGGCTTAACGTCACTTGAGCGTAAAATTTCAACCAAAACCAGCAGATACATTAATCCGCATGTTATTGCAAAGATATACTGGGTATATGCAGACAGAAGTGCGAACAATGTTAAAAGAATCCAGCTTTTACGGTTCCAGTTGTCGGTAACTTCCTTAAAGTAGATGAATGCCATAATGACGAAAAACAGACCCCAGGAATACATCCTTATGGTCAGAAATTCAACGAAAAAATCACTCATGACTCCTATGCAGAAGATAAACAAACCTGCTGTAAACCAGTCATAGTCATTTCTAATCTTAAAATATGAAACAAGTATCAAAAGGAGGTAAGGAATGACTGAAACAATTTTGAGAAGATGGATGTTGGTCAATCCGAATGGGGCAAACAGATATAAAATCAGATAGTGCAGCGGCGGGTGAACATCGTGTATTGCAACTGTCATGCCCTCAAAAAAAGGCAGATTCACAAGGGAATATGTCCAGTATTCATCAACATGGATCAGTACGTGGGATATTGGTGTGATGAACATGTAAAGCAATATCAAAATTGCCGCGCCAAATAATATTTTGCCCAAAACCTCTCTTTTATTATGCATGCTCATATATTGGTATGGGGAATATTTAATGATTTGTTCTATTTTTCTCTCTTTTCATTAAATATGATTAAAAAAGATATAAAAAGTTTACATTTTGGCCTCATTGGCTATTTTTTCAAAATAGATATATATCATTTTTAACAGAGATACTGATGATTGTAAATTTTGGGGTAAAAAAATGAAATGCAAAAAAACTTTAATTTTTATTTGTTTAACAATTTTTTTATTTGGCGTTGCAAGCGTTTGCGCAACTGATGTAAACCAGACTGTTGCAGCAGACGTTGAAACAAATCCTGAAGTGGATTTGAGCAATGCTGATAAATTAACTGCATCAGCAGATGATTCCCTTAAATCATCATCTGATGAGAGTGATGCAGTGGTGTTAAAGGGTAATAAGACAGCTACTCATATAGTTGTCTCTGATTTGAATACACATTATAAAAGTGGAGAGTATCTGTATGCGACATTAACTGATGCAGAAAACAAGCCTATGGGCGGTGAAGTTTTGTCTGTCAACTTTAACGGGGATGATGGTTATAAAGTCACAGATGAAAAAGGGCAGATTAGGATAGATACATTCAATTTAAATGTCGGCACATATGATGTCTATATTAATTATGCTGCTGATAATAATCATGATGGGTCCTCTGCAGCTGTAAAGATTACTGTAAATAAAGCGGATTCAGTTTTAAGTACTGTTGATACTTATTCTTTGAATTATGGGGATACTGGTGATTTTAAAGTAGGTGTTATTGGAGCAACCGGAATAACTGCTAAAATTGACAATATGGACATTGAAACTAATGGGCTGAATATCACTATTCCTAAACTCAGTGCGGGCACCCATAAACTGGTGGTTACTACAATTCCTGATGATAGTTATAATTCAGTATCCAAAACAATAATAATCACAGTCAACAAGGCTAAAGCTTCATTTGGAATTAAGGATGTTGTTATGAACTATGGGGATTCTTCAATGATGGGTGTGTCCTCAGACTATGCCATTGGTTTTGTTGCCAAAATCGACGGCAAAGAGGTAAATGTTGACGGAGGATTTATTTCTCTTTCAGGTTTGGATGCTGGAAACCACACATTAACTGTCACATCAATTCCTGATGCAAATCACACATCCGTAACCAAGGAGGCTACAATCACTGTCAATAAATTAAATTCCGACATAAGTATCAAGGATTTAAATATTGATTATGTAAGTCCAATCAGTATTACTCTAAACTATATTGGAGCCACAGGTTTTACCGCAACAGTCGACGGAAAAAGTGTTGAGGTAATCGGTGATGTTATCAAGATTCCTAAACTTGATGCCGGTACTTATACATTAGCGGTCACTACAATTCCTGATGCAAATTACAATTCCGTTAGAAAAACCGCTACACTGACCGTGAACAAGGTTGATCCCCAATTCAATGTTCATGATGTTACCTATGAATACGGCACTCAATTCAATATGACTGTAGATACTACTGAATCCACAAGCTTTGCTGCCAAAATCGACGGTAAAAGCGTTGAAATGGATGGAAGTATGATTATATTTCCTAAACTGAGTGTGGGCACTCATACTTTAACAGTTACTTCACTGAATGATGTCAATCACAATGCGCTGACAAAAACCGCAAAGATTACCGTTGATAAGGCAAGAACCAATGTGGTAACATCCAAGTTAAATGCGACTGCAGGCAAAAAGGTAAACCTTACTGCCGGAATCGGTGGTTTTGAAAAAATCAATGAGGGGGTCGTTGCTTTCTTCACAGGCGATACCAAAATCGGTGAGGTCAATGTCAAAAACGGTATTGCAAAACTAACATACACTCCGACAAAAGCAGGAGAATATTCAATATTGGTGGTCTATGAGGGAACATCCAGTTTTTCATCTTCAAGATCCACATTCAAACTGACTGTTCTTGACGGGTCAGGTTCATCCTCCACCACAAACCATACTGGTGATAAAAACACTTCCATAGATTTCAATGGTAATGCTGAAATATATGTTCCTTACTCAGATGCTAACGTTACCATGGAAGTCACATTGTCTAATGTTAATGCAACAGGTAACGTGACATTAACAATCAACGGAAAATCCTATGATTTCCCTGTTGTAAACGGTGTTGCTAAAATTGTCGTACCTGATTTGGATAGCGGAAAGTATCCATACACAATAACCTACTCCGGTGACGGCAAATACCCGTCCATTTCAAAAAACGGAATAATAATTAAACAGTCTGACGAAGTTGAACCTAAAATTACAGCATCAAATGTCAATGCGCTTTATTCTGCAGGCACAATTTATACCATTAAAGTCTATAAAGACGGAAAACCTGTAAAAAGTGCAACTGTCAGGATAAGCGGTAAAATATCAAAAACACTAACTGCAACCAATGGAATTGCCAGGTTTAAGATAACTCAGGTGCCTGGAACATACAAGATAACCATAACCTCTTTAGGCAAATCAGTTACAAGAACAATTACCGTAAAACACATTGTAACACTTAAAACAGTCACTGTCAAGAAATCTGCTAAAAGTTTGGTGCTGCAAGCCAGTTTGGGCAAGGTCAGCGGAAAGTATCTCAACAAGAAAACAGTGACATTCAAGTTCAACGGCAAAACATACAAGGCAAAAACCAATTCAAAAGGTGTTGCTAAGGTCACTATTAAATCATCTGTCTTGAAAAAGCTTAAAGCGGGTAAAAAAATAACCTATCAGGCAACATACGGTAAAGATACTGTTAAAAAAACTGTTAAAGTTAAAAAGTAGGATTTTTCCTATTTTTTATTCTATTTTTTGCATACATGTTTTATATTTAATGATATTTCTCTCTAATTTTAATATTTTGCAGTATTAAAACAATCCATTCGATGATTTTTTTTAATGAGGATTATATTTCGGCATGTTATATATCTGTTTTTATGAGCTATTTTTTTAAAAGAATTAGATAGGTTTATTGAATTCATTTTTTTTCAATGTTAACTAGTTTAATTTATATTTAATCCTTAATATGTCTTTATTTATTAATTTTAAGATGTAAGTGGGCACTTACACTCGAAAAACTTTATATATGAACATTTTAATAGTATTAAATAGGTTTCAAAAGATTAACCCATTAAAAGGAGCAGATTAAAATGAACAACAAAATCATTATACGGGGATTGATTATTGCATTGGTTGTATCGCTCGTCGTGGCTGGTGTCTATGCTGCCGAAGCAGGCACCCACACAGACAAGAACACAACCAATAATGTGGACGGATTATATTTAAGCGGATCAGGTGATGTAGCACATGTTCATGGATTCAGTCCAGAAATTACCAGCTATCTTCCTGACAGCCCATCTGCTGCATTGAATAGCTAGAAAATACTATTCAATGCAATTTTTTCTTTTTTGACCCAAATTAACTATTACACCAAATTTCAAGAATTATCCAGTTTTCCATATTAATGACTAAATATTTGCTTTAATCACAAAACATTTTCCATTGGCATTAATTCATAGATTACTTTTGCGGCATATTTTTTTATGGATATGAATGTGATGGAAATCCATAAAATGTCAAAAACTGACATTGCATTATCGCTTTATCTTAAATAATGTAAGAATACCACGACCTCTTTTAGGTCGTGGATGAATTGCAAGTTGGGTGTACAATCTTTTTTAATTAATTTTATTGTGTTTATTTTTATTTAATATATTTGGAGACTATTTTAGGTCTATGAATTTTTTGTTCAGTGTACTCTCTTTTTTTTGTGTGGGATTTGTAATATTTGCTTTGAGTTGTGAAAATTGTTCTGGGTTTGAAAAATTGTTCTCAGTTCCTTATTCGATTACTTCTCAAATGCTCTCCCTCTTTTTTTATATAGCAGTAA
>NZ_JAZQIJ010000266.1:0-18318 GCF_045541095.1 Methanobrevibacter sp. | reverse complement strand
ATAATATTATTTATTATTAAGGAGTTTTATTCAATGACAATCGAAAAAGATGCTGAAGACATTATAGAAAAATTTTCAAAAATTTTAGAAGACATTCCGGATTCCGATGAAACATGGTACATTACAGACAATTTAAATTTGACACGCAGTGATGAATCCCATGAGAAAAATCCGGAAAAAATATTAAGAAACGCTCGTATTGATAAAGACGGAAATCTTGTTGTTAAAAGAGCAGATTGGACACATTAAGAGTGATTTGAATGAGAATGAACTTAGTTTTAGAACTTTTGGATGTGCCTGGTCAATTGGTTTCTGTATTGGAGCCTATTGGTGCTCTTGGTGCAAACCTGGTTACTGTTATCCATAAAAGGGAATTGAAAAATGAACAGGGTATGGTTCCGGTTCACATTACAATTGAAGGTGAACGCGATAATCTGTTCAACGTTATAGAGAAATTTGACGAGCTTGGAATCTCCATTGTTGAGATGGACGGTGTTGTCAAAAAGGAAATGGTCAGTACAATCCTATACGGTCATATTGTTGACCAGGACGTACGTGACACCATGGACAGAATCAATGCGCTTAAAGGTGTTGTAATTGTTGGATTCGATTTGAAATTGGATGGTGAAAAAGAATCCACTGCATTGATTACTATTGAAACCGACTATGGTATTAAACAGAAAGTATTTGAAAAGATTAAAGAAATTGCTGAAGAAAAACAGCTACTTATGATTAATGAAGTTTAGGGATTATTATGGATGAATGTAAAGTCATTATCATGGGATTCGGTTCAGTAGGCCAGGGTGTGGCCAATGCGCTTTCCATGAAAAAGGATTTAATTAAGGAAAAGACTGGTGTGGCAGTAAAAGTAGTGGCTGCTGCGGATTCATCCTCATCTGCAATATCTGCCGATGGTTTGGATGAAAAATTACTTGTAGAAACTAAAAACAATGAAGGAAAATTATCCGCTTATCCGGAATTCGGGTCCGATAAGAATGGTGAAGATGTTTTAGATGCTGTGGAATATGATTGTCTTATTGAAGCAACTCCTACCAATATCGTTGATGCAGAGCCTGCATTTTCACTAACCATGAAAGCATTTGGACAAGGAAAAGATGTTGTTACATCCAACAAAGGTCATTTGGCTTTAAAGTTCAGGGAAGTTGTAGATGCGGCCAAAAGGGCAGGCGTCGAATTCAAATATGAAGCAAGTGTTGGCGGGTCAATGCCAATCATCAACTTTACCAAAGAAACATTATCTTCCTGCAAAATCAATTCAATCATCGGTATTTTAAATGGTACTACAAACTATATCTTGTCAAGAATGACCACAGAAGGAACCTCCTATGAGGATACTCTTCGTGAATCACAGGAATTGGGTATAGCAGAAACAGACCCTACACAGGATGTTGAAGGTATAGATGCTGCATGCAAAACCGTAATTTTGGCAAATTCACTTTTAGGAATCAATGCGACCTACAGTGATGTTGAAGTCACAGGTATTTCAAGCATTAACTCATATGCAATCGAACTTGCCAAAAAGGACGATTACCTAATCAAGCTGATAGCTGAAGTATCTCCTGAAAACCTGAGGGTATCACCACGTCTGGTTAAAAGGGGAAGTTCCTATGATGTTGGCGGAACCCTGAACATGGCTACAATCAACACAGATTTGGCCGGGGATGTAACTGTAATGGGCCTTGGAGCAGGTTCACTTGAAACTGCTTCTGCAATGTTGACTGATTTAATTAGTATTTTAAAAAATAAAAACTAATTAAATACTTTTTTACTTTTTTTGATAATATGAAATACGTAATTTTTATTCCAGATGGATCAAGCGATTATCCAGTAGATGAATTAGACGGTAAAACTCCTTTGATGGTGGCAAACACTCCAAACATCGATAAATTAGCTAAAAAAGGATTTGGAGGATTTACAAATAATGTTCCTGAACAGTACACTCCAGGTTCCGATGTTGCAAACATGAGCATTTTCGGATACAATCCTGCTGATTACTATACTGGCCGTGGACCTCTTGAAGCGGGCAGTGAAGGCATTCCGACAACACCTGAAGATGTGATATTCAGATGCAACACCATATTCAGCGAAAACGGTGAAATGGATGATTTCAATGCAGGTCACATTTCAACCGAAGAGGCTGACAAGCTGATGAAGGGTTTGAATGAATATTTTACAGAAAAATATCCTGACTTCAAGGGCAAATTCTACACAGGTGTAAGCTACAGGCATCTTTTTATCTACTCATGTGACAGCATTGAGGATGCTGAAATCCTGTCAAGCATCAAGACAATGCCTCCTCATGACATTTCAGGTGAAAAACTGATCGATAATATGTTCGGTGACTGCGACCTCGCAAAAGAGATTCAGCAAATAATGTTTGAGTCAAAGGAATACCTCAAGGACCATGAAGTCAACCAGAAAAGGGAAATCCCTGCAAATATGATATGGCTATGGGGACAGGGTGTAACACCAAGTTTACCTAATTTTGAGGAAACCTACGGTATCACAGCATCAGTAATCACCGGTGTCGATTTACTTAAGGGTATCGGAAACTTTGCGGGAATGAATATCGTAAACGTTCCGGGAGCAACAGGATACTTTGATACAGACTATGAGGCAAAAGGAAAATATGGAATCGAAGCATTGAAACAGACAGATTTACTGCTTATTCACATTGAAGCTCCTGATGAAGCGGGCCATGCTCAAAATACTGAAGAAAAGGTCAGGGCATTGGAAAGAATCGATGAATTCATTGTCGGACCGATTATTGAAAGTTTGGAAGGTCAGCAATTCAGAGGAGCCATATTGCCGGATCATCCAACTCCTATCAGTGTCGGAACCCACACACGTGACAATGTACCTATAATTATTTTCGATTCCGAACGTGATGGAGATGAATGCGAATCCTTTGATGAAGAAGGAGTCAAAAAAGGATCTCTGGAATTCAGACAGGGACATTACTTGGTTCAAAGATTAATTGAGGGGGATTATTAAATGAAAGTACTATTGGTTAACGGCAGTCCAAACAAAAACGGATGTACTTATACCGCACTGACATATGTTGAAGAGACATTAAATGAAGCAGGAATAGATACAGAAATATTCTGGATTAAGACAAAACCTATTTTGGGATGTACTGCATGCATGAAATGTAGTGAAAAAGGGGAATGTACATTTGACGATGATGTTGTAAACGAATTTGTCAGAAAAGCATATGATGCCGACGGATTCATATTCGGCTCACCTGTATATTATGCAGGAGCGACAGGAGCTATCACATCATTTATGGACAGGGCATTCTATTCAAACTCACAGGGAGACGGTCTGGCAGCTTTTAAACATAAACCTGCTTCCGTAATATGCTCTGCAAGAAGGGCTGGAACAACTGCAACTTACGACCAGTTAAATAAATACTTGGGAATCAGCCAAATGCCGATAATTTCATCATTCTATTGGAATATGGTTCATGGAAATACTCCTGAAGAAGTCAAACAGGATGTGGAAGGTCTTGCAACCATGAGACAGCTTGGAAGAAACATGGCATATTTCCTGAAATGTATGGAAGCCGGTAAAAAAGATGGTATTGTTCCTGAAGAAGAACCAAAAATAGCCTTTAACTTTATCAGATAAAATTATGAACATTTTTAAAACTCCTGAAGGTTACCTGTACTCCAACAGAGCACTGCTTTATCTGTTTCTGCCACTTCTGGTAGAGTATGCTTTGGAATTTTTTGTTGGTCTGGCCGATTCGATAATGGTCGCATCATTGGGTGAAGCTGCAATTTCAGGAGTTTCTTTAGTTGATTTTTTAATGCAGCTACTTATTTTTTCTTTTTCGGCTCTTGCAACGGGAGGAGCTGTAGTGGCAGGACAGTATTTGGGGGATAAGCAAATTGAAAAGGCTCAAAATGCCTCAACCCAACTCGTATGGTTTTCAACATTGCTGTCCAGTTTGCTGATGATTGCAGTAATTATTTTAAGGCAATTTCTTATAGGGCTGCTTTTCGGTCAGATTGAAGCCGACGTATGGCATAACGCCGATATCTATCTGTATATTGTAGCCGTTTCAATTCCATTCATAGCGATATATAATGCAGGGGCGGCTATTTTTAGAACAACCAACGATGCGGTTTTGCCGATGAAAATAATGTTGGTCTGTGATGTGCTCAATGTGATAGGAAATGCTTTTTGCATTTATTATCTTGGATGGGACGTAAGGGGAGTTGCGATTCCTACAGTCATATCGAGGGTTATAGCGGCGCTTGCAGTTCTTTACTTTGTTGTTGATGAGGATTATAAACTGCATATCAAAAGGACTTTAAGGCACAGGTTTGATGTAACCATTCTCAAAAAAGTCCTGCAGGTCGGAATTCCATACGGTATTGAAAACGGCCTTTTCCAGCTTGGAAGGGTTTTGATTTTAAGTCTGGTTTCAACATTCGGAACAATGGCAATAGCTGCAAACTCAGTTGGATATGCCATCGGAATATTTTCAGTACTGCCGGGTTTTGCAATCAATTTGGGATTGACTGCAATCATTTCAAGATGTGTCGGAGCCAATGACTATGAACAGGCAAGATACTACAACAAAAAATGTCTGATTATGGTTATAGTTTCACATGTTGTGATTAATCTGGTCATCTTTGCAATTCTGCCGATTGTTTTGGGAATCTATAATCTGAATCCTCAAACTGCACAGATGGCAACTGAAATGATTGTCTGGCACGGTATTTTTGCAATAATAATATGGCCATTGTCATTCACAATACCTGCAACATTCAGAGGTGCGGGAGACTCAAAAACAGTGATGTATATCAGTTTGATTGTAATGTTTACATGCAGAATTGCCCTGTCATATGTCATTGCTGACTGGTGGGGAGTTGGTGTGTTCGGCACATGGATTGCAATGTTTGTCGATTGGTATGTAAGGGCGGCAATTTACATTTATAGATATTTCTCAAACAAATGGACGCAATACAGGGTGGTTTGATGGGAGAAATAAGCTACAAGGATAATCTCGGCCGGAACGGGGATGAGCTGTCGGTATGATTTGTGCAATGGATGATGGAATAATGACCGTTTATATCCATTTTCTGCTTGCAAGACCTGAATATCAGGGCAAGGGAATTGGAAAAAAATTAGTATCAAAACTAACAGATATTATTTGAGAATAGTTGTAGTTGGATATGATGAGGAAACAGGATTTTATGAAAATTGCGGATTTGAAAAGCCGGAAGATGCAAGTCCTCTTTTCATAACTGGCCTGCGGACTTGAGGTGTTAAAATGATAGACAATGAAGATACATACAATAAGGTGGTAGGACTGATAAACTTGAATGATGCTCATTTCAAGGTTATCTTTGACAACCAAAGTCTGATTTTGAAAAATCAGGAAATCTTATCAAAGCAGTTGGAAGAAATAAATGTAAAATTGGATAAATTATTGAAGGAATAAGTGATTTTATGGTATTGTTTCGAGGGGATGTAAAGTGCAGAAGCCTGCAGAGACGAACATCCATAAGCGTAATCCTGCCGGCGGACAATATTCATTTCCTGCAGGATTCGGAAGATATTGTTCCTCAGCCTTACAGGACACTCTATCTTCTTCACGGACTGTATGGCAGTGATGACATATTCCTTGCAAACACTTCCATCCAGAAATTTGCAGAGGACAACGGAATAGCTATCGTGATTCCATGCGGTGAAAACAGCTTTTATGTGGACCACGAAAAGGCACATGCATATTATGGAGAATATGTCGGTCAGGAGTTATTGGACATAACAAGAAACATATTTCCGCTTTCCCATAAAAGGGAAGACACTTTTATAGCCGGTTTTTCGATGGGAGGATACGGAGCTATCAGAAACGGTCTTAAATATTGTCAAAACTTTTCAAAGATTGGAATGATTTCAGCGGCATTGATTACTGATGACATTATCAATTATTCCGACGATGATAATGTGCTGAGAGATACCTCATTTTATGAATCCTGCTTTGGAGACATAACAAAAATCAAAAATTCAGATAAAGATCCAAAATATCTGATAGATAACTGCAACGACATTCCGGATATTTTCATGGCCTGCGGTGAAAATGATTTTCTCATTGAAAAAAATGTTGATTTTTATGATTTTTTAAAGTCCCGAAATATAAATGCCGATTTTATAAAAGCTCCGGGAGAGCATACATGGGAGTTCTGTGATAAATACATCAAGGAATTCATTAAAACATTGAAAAAGTAGGTGATATTATGATATGTCCTAATTGTGGCGGTCAGCTGGATGATGATAACTACTGCAGCAGTTGCATGGAATATGTCAACCCAGATAATGACTATGAAGACTCTGATTATGGCTATGAAGACATCGATTATGATTCAATGGTAAACAATGGGGATAGCATATGTCTGAACTGTACATATTGGAGTGTAAGTCCATACGGTGCGGCATATGGGATGATTTGCAGAAAGGGTTATCCGACAAATGGTCCTGGGGATTCCTGCTGTGATTTCGTGCAGTTTCACAGCTTTGCAAGCTATGGTGACAGCGGCCAGTATCAGTTCAATGAAACTTCAAGGGATATTTCAAACAAATTATATTACTGGAAAAATTCCAGATAAAATTTTTCTTTTATAAATTCAGTTAAATTTTTATATATTAGTAAAATCTAAAATTATAATGTATTTTATTATTTAGGAGTGGATTTATTGACAAAGTATATTATTATAACTGGTGGGGTAGTCAGTTCCATAGGTAAAGGTATTACCTCAGCATCAATGGGTAGGATTTTAAGATCTTACGGCTTGAAAGTTTCAGCTATTAAAATAGACCCTTATTTAAACTGGGATTCAGGAACCCTTAACCCATATCAGCATGGTGAAGTATATGTTACACATGATGGTATGGAAACAGATTTGGATCTCGGTCACTACGAAAGATTTTTGGATGTTGAACTTGATGGAATTGCTAACATTACAACAGGTAAAGTTTACGAATCTGTAATTGCCAAAGAAAGAGAAGGCGGATACCTGGGAGAATGTGTACAGGTCATTCCACACATTACCAACCGTATCAAGGAAATGATCAGGCAAAACTCTGAAAGCGCAGATTATGATGTGGTTTTAGTAGAGCTTGGTGGTACAGTTGGTGATATCGAAAGTCAACCGTTCCTTGAAGCTTTAAGACAGCTCAGAAATGAGGAAGGACGTGAAAACGTCATGTTCGTCCATGTTACATTTATTCCCTACCTAAATGCAGCCGGCGAATTCAAAACAAAACCGACCCAACACTCCACAAAAGAATTGAGAAGCGTAGGTATAAACCCTGATGTTATAGTATGCAGATCACAGGTTCACATTGACGATGGATTGCTTGGAAAAGTTGCTCATTTCTGTGATGTGGATGTTAACGCTGTTGTCAATACTCCTGATGCAGGAACAATCTATGAAGTTCCTTTGGTTTTGGAAGAAAAGAATATTGGTGAGCTGATTGTCAATAGAATCGGATTGGATATTGAACCGGACTCATCAAAATTGGATGACTGGGCAAAAATTGTCGAATCATTGAGAATTACCGACCCTGAAGTAACAATAGGAATTGTTGGTAAATATGTTGAGCTTGAGGATGCATATATCAGTATTCGCGAATCCCTGCTTCACGCTGCTGCAAGCATTGGCGTTAAAGCAAAAATCAAATACTTGAGTTCTGATGTTGAAGAGCTTGACAAGGATGCGTTAAGTGAATTTGACGGTATTTTGATTCCTGGAGGATTCGGTGAACGTGGTTTTGAAGGTAAACTGGATGCTATTGACTACGCAATTGAAAATAACGTGCCTCTATTCGGAATTTGTCTGGGAATGCAGTCCATGGTTACTCAGTTTGCAAGAAGAAACGGTTATCCTGATGCGAACAGTTCCGAGTTTGACGACAATCTTGAATTCCCGGTTATTGACATGATGGAAGAGCAGAAGAAAATCAAAAACATGGGAGGAACCATGCGTTTAGGTTCATATGACTGTAAAATCATTGAAGGCACTAAAACATATGATGCCTATGGTGAAGTTGACATTGAGGAACGTCACAGGCACAGATACGAGTTCAACAATGATTTCAGAGATGACCTGCAGGAAAAAGGATTGATTATTTCCGGAACCAGTCCAGATGATTTCCTGGTTGAAATTGTTGAATTGCCAAACCATCCTTGGGCTGTTGGATGTCAGTTCCATCCGGAATTTAAATCAAGGCCTAATAGGCCACACCCATTATTTAAAGCATTTTTAGAAGCTATTTATGAGTATTCTAAAAATTAACTTTTTTTCTTTTTTTATACAATATTACAAACAGAAGACAATTTAACGAGATTGATTTCTAGCTAATTAATATTATAGTTAGTTTAAACTATTTTTTATGAATGTCGGTCTTGTATTTTTAATTCAAATTATAGTTACGGTTTTATTTGTCATTTTGGCTTCAATTTTTGATATTAAAAGAAATATTGTTCCGGACTGGTTAAACTTTTCACTGATTTCATTCGGTTTGATTTCGAATTTAATTTTGACTTTTGTGACAAGTAATGTCAAATACATTTTATCTTCATTTATTTTGATGGTTGTTACTTTTTATATAACTAAAATGTTATGGAAATTAAAGATGTGGGGAGGTGGTGATGTCAAACTGTTTACATCAATTGCTACAGCTATACCAATTGGTTTGAATGTTGACTTTTTAAATATTTTCCCTACTTTTTCAGTATATCCATTTGTATTTACAGTCATAGTAAACAGCATTCTGGTTTCATTCCCGTTTCTGGTAATTTTTACAGCTCATCTGATAATTAAAAATAATCTTGTTAAACGGCATGCGGATTTATTCGTTAACGTGCTGAATTATGAGGGAATTAGAACTTTAATCAAATCGTCACTAAACAGGACAGTCCCGGTAAAGGACCTGAAGGAAGGAATGATTGTGAACAGATACAGCTTTGATGATGAGCACATATGTGAACTGATAGCCGAACATGACTCCAACCTGAAAGTTTACAAAAGCAGTGGCGACGGATATAAGTATTACTTCAAATCCCAAACGGCAGGAGGGATTACATCAGAGGATGTAACACTGTTGAAGGTCATGTCCGCTCAGGATTTCATTTCAGAATATCTATGCGTTAAAATAGCATTTCCATTCACTCCCGCAATCCTTTTCGGCTTGATGATTGCATTGAGCTATGGGGATTTGGTGATGATTTTTACAAAAAACTTTTTTCTGGTGATTTAAATGAAAGATAATTCTGCTCAAATTTCTTTGGAGTATCTGCTTATATTTGCCCTATCTCTAATAATTCTAATAGTCTTTACAATGCCATTGCTGCAGGAAAGTATGGACAATACCTTTGATGTATATGATTCCGTAAATGTTAAATCGGATTTGGCTGCCTTGGCCCATGCTGTCATGAAAGTCTATGGCCAGGGCCAGGGATCAAAACAGGAGGTAACATTAACTTCAAATAAGGATTTGAAAATCAGCATTAAAAATTCATACATTTCCACAAAAATCAAACTCAAAAATAAGGATACTAAGGAAATACGAATGGACGTCAAATCTAATTTGAAATCTGACACTTTATATCTGAAAAAAGGGAAAAACACACTGACTGTTGAATGGCCGGACAGTGAAAGCAATATGATAATCTATTAAAATATCCGTTTTTCATACAAACTTATTTAAATTGTCAATTTAAATATTAAAATTAATAATTTAATTGGCGAGTGAATTTATGGATATTTTAATGACAATCATTTATATTATTTTATTTATAATACTGATGGTATTTGTTTTTTCCATAGGGATGTTAAGACAATTCATGCCAAAAAAAGAAATTGTCCTTGTTTTGGGTGTAGCTTTTTTAATAGGAGCTATAGGCGGAGCATTCTTTTTACAGCCGATCTATCAGGAATTGCCTGAGGTTGTAAGTTTAGTCGAGAAAAATGTCCCTGGTAATGAAGAGACAATGTATTTGGATTTATCATCTTCAATAAATATGAATGAATTAAAACAGAATTTATCTAAGACTGAAGGATTTGTTTCATTTGAAGAAACGGACATTACGATACCTCTGTGGAAGTTTAATGACCGGGAAAAGGAATACTTTGAATATGTTTTAGGAAACATTGATTCTCACTTCAATCATTATAACGTAACCTCAGACGGTAAGCTTCAGATTCAACTGGAAGATAATTATTCATCATATGATGCTCTTAAATCATTTTCCGATTGGTATAAACTGGTTTACGGTTCATCTCTTTCATACGCTCAGATACATGCTAAACTGATTGTATCATCCAGCGAAGTTGAATCTTTCCAGAAAATCCTGATGGATAGGGGAATTGTGGCCAGTAAGATGGAAGGTCCGGTACAGACATCAGTCAACAATACTAACAGTTCTATGGTGTCAAATGTTGAATTCGTATTGGCAACTGGTGTTGTAGGACTGATTGTTGCCACCATTGGAATTTATTATGATTCCATAGGAGTATTTTTCAGAAGATTTAAAAAGTCCATGCGAGAGAAACGTAAAAGGTAATTATTTATGAAGGCTGCCGTTCTGTTTTCCGGAGGAAAGGATAGTACAATGGCTTTGTATTATGCATTGCATGTGAAGGAGGATGTCAAATATCTTCTTTCCATGAAATCCCGCAATGACGAGTCATACATGTTTCATGTTCCCAATATTCATGTCACTGATCTGCTTGCAGAGGCACTTGAAATTCCGATAATGTCTGTTGAAACCGATGGGATTAAGGAAGAAGAACTTGAAGATTTGAAGGCGGCCTTTGAAGAACTTAAAAGTTTCGGCGTTGAATGCATATACACAGGTGCCCTTTACTCACAGTATCAAAAATCCAGAATCGAAAGGCTGGGTGAGGAAGTGGGTCTTGAAATAATATCTCCCTACTGGCATGTTGATGAGCTTGAGTATATGCGTGAAATCGTTTCTTTAGGTTTTAAGATTATCATCAGTGGTGTTGCCGCATGGGGACTTGATGAAACCTGGCTTGGACGGGTCATTGATGATGAGGTAATTGATGAACTTGTAAAACTTAATGAAAAGTACCATGTTGATATAGCTTTTGAAGGCGGTGAGGCCGAAACATTAGCCATTGACGGACCTATTTTTAAAAAGAGATTGAAAATATTAAAAGATAAAAAAGAATGGCATCGTGACAGTGGTGTTTACATAATCAAAGATGCCGTTTTGGTGGATAAATGATTAGATATTCATTTCATCCAAAAATTCACCTATTTGTTTTTCGTATGTTTCCATATCGTATTCATTGATGATTATCCTGTCTGAAAGTGAAATCACATCACCTATTCCGAAGTTCAACTCCTGCAGGTCCCTTTGTTCAAAAACAGCATAATCCTGAGAATCATCTTCTCTTTGTCTTATTTTAAGTCTTTCGAAGCGTAATTTTGGATTGGCAAAAATTGAAAGTATAAAAAAGTTTTCAAAGTTTTCTCTAAACATGTTTACTTCGTGAAGGCTTCTCATACCTTCGATGATGATTAGATTATCTTTTTGAGTTTCTTCCAGTTGTTTGATTTTTTTGATTGTCAGTTCTGAAACAATATCGTTGCCGAATTCTTTTCTTAAATTGGTGGCAGTTTCTTTAGTGCTTTCTCCTCTTTTTTTAGCTTCTTCTCGAATAATGTCCCCCATACTTACGATTATCGCTCCTCTTTCATCTGCCATGTCTGAAACAACACTTTTTCCAGAACCTGGCATTCCTGATATACCCATTACTTGCATTATAAATCCTCTTTCATTGTTTAATTTTTATCTCTTCAACAGATTCCTTAAGGTTTTCTTTATTATCAAAATCATTAATCATTTCGATTAAAACTTCTTTGTCTTGAGTTTTTAAATCTTTGGCTATTTTTGTCATGAACGGAATTGCTCTTACGATGTTGTCCATGATTGAAATGTCAGACATCTTTGAAGTTCTGGAAAGTGGGTTCAAATCAATTGTAATGATTTTTTTCCCGCTTTTCTTGAGAATTTCCGCCCTGTCTCCATCTTCAAGAGGGATCAGTATTGTATCAGCGGAATAGATTCCTGTCTTGCTTGCAGATGACCGATTGTTCGGTATGTCATTCAAGTATTCGATGTCGTCATCCAGACTTCCAAGGATATTCTTGTATCCATGATCTCTGTAGAGGCTGGTTATGATTTGCACTCTTTCGTCTGTTCTGTAAAATAGGTTTATTTCTATTTTAGCATTGATTTCATTGGCCAATTCAATAATTTCATCGATGGCCAGTGCGGTTGCATTCCCATTAACAGAAATAACCGGATTATTTGATAAAAGTAAAGTCGCCACTGCAACATACATTGCTCTTTTTGCAGGGTATATTGTCTGTTCTCCAATCAGATAGTCGAAGGCTTCTCCTCTTCCATGTGCAATCATTGCAGAATCGGCCAAATATCCTTTTTCAGCAGCCTTAACAATTTTGTCTCTTAATAATAATGATTCATATCTTGGATGTGATTTTGGTATCATAAAAATCTCCTATTTTAAATCAATAGTCATTTGAGCTAGATATCCTAAAAATGTTGTAATCAATAATGTCAGAATCACTGTTGAAATAGCATGAAGGGAATAATTTGAAAAAATTAAGTTGTGTGCATTATTAACTAAAAAGATGTTGTCCATTATAATGTTAACTATTGCAAATACTACTCCAGCCAAAAAACCTTCTATAACTTCGTTTGAATCGATATCTCTAATGTATAGTATTCCAAAAAATCCTATGCTTATGATTTGTATTAATGGAACCAAAATATTAACTCCAGGAAAACTGGAACTGAATAGAGGGGTCAATATGCTAGTTCCTATGTATATTATGCTCCAAATCAATATTCCATAAATTACTGACAATGTTAATTTCATAATCAAACCTTGTTTTATAATATGTTTGAAAAAGTTATATATTTTTCTAAAAATTATAATTCGAAGGAACAATAAAAAAAAGTTTTCAGATGATTAGGTAGCAATATTGGTATTGCTACCTAACAACTTGTTTTTACAAGTTTTTAGAGAAATGAATTTTAAAATTTGGCTGTTTAATCTATCTCTCAGCTACAATGTAGCCAATGTAATATTTGTTCTCATACTATATAAAGTTATTTAAAATTTATAAAAATTCAATTTTACTTTATAAAACTGTTATATATTACTTGAAATAAAATTTTTACTTGAATGACAGACTACAGCGAACATGAGATGTATTTAAAAAAAATGCTTTCAAACTCAATCGGCTCTTTAAATCCTTCGCAGGAAGCTAAAAACAGGGCAAGAAAACTGTCCTATTCTTATTTTGAAGATTATAAACAGAAGCTCATTTGCGATTATGAAGGAAAAGAGCTGTCGGACATTCCAAATTCCAAGGTCACATCAACATCCTATGGCGATACACTAAAAATCACCCACAAAGAAAAGGTCAATTTCAAAATATCTGACAATGACTTCAAAAATCAAATGAACAGTAATTTAAAACTACTTCCCAAAATTGGAGTTAAAACCGAGCAGAATCTTAAAAACAAAGGTTATTCCACTATTGAATCCTTACAAAATCATGACAAATACTGTGACGTTGCATCTAAATTCGTCAATCAGGTGGATGATTTGTCCTTTGGGGAGATAATAGAATTGCTTGATAAAAATAAATATACTAAGAAGTGCAGAGATAATGTTGTAAGGGCAATAAGTATGGTTGATAAGGAAGACTTCAAATTCATGGATATTGAAACATTGGGTCTTTCTAACGTTCCGATAATTTTGATAGGTGTTGCTGAAATTAAAGGGGATACAATAACTTCATCACAGTACTTTTTAAGGGATATATATGAAGAACCTGCTGTAATTGAAGCTTATCTATCTCATTTGACCGAGGAGTCTGTTCATGTCACATTCAACGGCAAGAGTTTTGATGTGCCGTACATCAGAAACAGATGTCTGTCAAATAGAATTGACTTGGATTTCAGATTGCCCCATCTGGATTTGATGTATTTTGCCAAAAACCTGTGGGGCGATGAACTGCCGAATTGCCAGCTTCAAACAATAGAAAAAGAACTGTTTGGCATTGAAAGGGAGGGGGATGTTCCCGGACAGCACATTCCAAATTATTACAGGACATATCTATCCGAAGAAAATATCGGACCAATCGTTCCAATAATAGAGCACAATCGTCAGGATATAATTTCATTAGCTAGTTTCTTGGAGAAAATGTATGAGGATGTAAATTAAAATGGGATTTTTAGACAGATTTAAAGGTAAAGATAATAAAAAAGAAAAGAAAGCTGTTCCAAAGGATGTTGAAATCGATGAAGATCAGTTGGTTTTAAAAGAAATTGCAATTAACAGTAAAGACAGAACACAAAGAGCAATTGCTGCAGACAGCATTACAGACCAGTTTGTAGCTCTTGACATTGCAAAAAATGTAAAGGACAGGGCAATAAGACTGATTGCTGCAAACAAGCTTAAGGATGAAAATTTGCTGTGGGATGCAGCTGAAAACTCCCAATTTTTTGATGTTAGAAGCTTTGCCTATGAAAGGCTGGGTGAAAACAACAAATCAATATCCGAGATAGTTAAAAATACAAAAAGAAACAAGAATTCCGATGACATATTCAACAAGATTGTTGATGAGCAAACCTTGGAAGATATAGCTATCAATGCAATCGATAAGAACTACCGAAGATTGTCTCTTGAAAAAATAGAAAGTGAAGAAGTGCTGTATGATTTGGTTTTCAAGGCAAAGGATTCGTCAATTAGAAAATCAGCAATAAATAAAGATAATTTTGTCAGTGAAGAAATCCTTTTGAAAGTTGCAACCGAAGATAAGGACGAGTCTGTAAAAATGGCTGCTGTCAAAAAGATAAACAATGAAGAAACTTTAGCAAAAATCGCAATCAATGAGGACAATGCAAAGATAAGGTCCCTGATATTTGGAAAAATCCAAAATGTAGGTATCCTTAAAAATATTGCAAGGGATTCTGAAAAATCCGATGTCCGTCTTGACATTGTAAAAAGGGTGGATGATGAAGACCTGCTTGCTCAAATTGCATTGAACGATTCGGACAAGGTAGTTAGAAGCGAAGCGGTTAAAAAAATAACCGATGAGGAAGTTTTGCTTAAGGTTATAGGCAATGATGATGACCGGTTTGTAAGGCAAATTGCGGTTAAAAACATTTCAAATACTGAAGAACTGATAAAAATCGCTATAACAGATGAAGATCAGTTTGTAAGAGGTCATGCAATTTCAAATCCGGCCATAACTGATGAAAAAGATTTCGCATATATTGCAATCAATTCCACTGATGAAGAGGTTGCCTCTGAAGCCATGACTCACATCACTGAAGAGAAACATTTCATTGACATTTTGAAAAACGCCAAAATAGATTCTGTCAGAAAGTCAACCCTTGATCACATAAGCGACCTTGAGACATTAATCAGAATAGTCCTCGCCAATGAAGATGAGGAATTCTCACTCAGGGCACTCAATAAAATCAAGGTCGAAAAATGCCTGATAAAAATATATGAGCAGGGTATATCCGAGAGGATTTCTGTAAGGGCAGTTTCATTAATCAGAAATCAGAAGGAACTGACAAAAATTGCCAAAAACGACGGCAATTGGAGAGTTCGTGAAGCTGCAGTCAAAAAAATAGTGAGTAAAAAGGTTTTAAAGGACATATCCATTTCGGATGAAAATGAATATGTCAGAAATGTTGCCAAAAAAACAATGAATCTATAGGTAAAACTCCGGTTCTTTTCTTTCACTGTTTGCATTTTCAAATTCAGGTTTTTTGGCTTCAAAAGCATCTCCGGCGAAACTTCTTGCATCTTCAGGACATATGCTGATGCATGCTGTGCATCTTGAGCACAAATCCAAATCAGTATCGATTGGATCGTCATCAGGAATCGCTTTTTCAGGGCATGCTGAAACGCAGTCATAACAGAATGCGCAGAGTGTTTCATCACACTCAACCAGAAACGGAAGGGTTTTGTAGTCTACATAAGGTCTGTTTCCAGGTATTTCGGATGCCAATTCTTCTTTTGATTCAATTTTTTCCAGGCATTTTTGAGCAAATTCATTAATCTTTTTGACGTCTGATGCATCAGGTCTTCCTATGGCCACACCATCAAATATTGAATGATGGCTAACTGTTGATGCAGCTGCAACGACATTGAAATCGTTTTCCTTTAAAACGTCAATCAGTTCAACTAGTGCATCGCTTACATGTGCATTGCCGTAGTTCACAATCGCGATTGCAGGAGTGTTGTTTCCTTTTATTTTCTCTAATCTTTGACGTGCTGTTTTCGGAATTCTTCCTGCAAAGACTGGCATTCCAACCACCGCAATATCTCCTTGGGAGATTTCTTTTGCGGAATTGAAATTCAGCAAATCACATGTTTCATCATCAAAATCAAAATTATCTGATACTATGTCCACAACCTTTTTGGTTGTATTTGATGGACTGAAAAATATTTTTACTAGCTTTGACATATAACCACTATATATTAATTAAGAATTATTTTGTTTTAAATATATCGAATAAATAGAAACTGTTTAATATTATTAAATGTAAAAAAATATTTGGTGATACGATGGAATTAATGAAAGAGCTATCTTTAGCACCAGGTGTATCTGGCTCTGAAGAAAAAATTGCTGAAATTATTACACGTGAATTAAAAGATGTGGCAGACGATATTGAAATCGACAGCATGGGTAACATTATCGCTACCAAAAAAGGTGAAAAAAAGGCACCTACCGTAATGCTTGCTGCTCACATGGATGAAATTGGTTTAATGGTAAGATATATTGACGATAACGGATTTATATTATTTTCATTGATTGGGGGAATCAACGACCAGATGTTAATGAATCAGACAGTCACTATACACTCTTCAGTTGGAGAGGATGTTGTTGGTGTCATTGGTTCAAAACCTCCACATGTAACATCTCCTGAAGAAAGAAACAAAGTCGTTAAATCCAATGACATGTTTATAGATATCGGAGCAAAAGACAAGGAAGAAGCAGAAAAAATGGTCAGAATTGGAGACATAATGACTTTCAATTCCATTTTTGCTGAATATCCGAACAATAGAATTATGGGTAAGGCTTTAGATAACCGTGTCGGTTGTTATGTGATGATGGAAGTTTTAAAAAGAGTTGAAACCCGCGCTACCGTTTACGGTGTTGGTACCGTACAGGAAGAAGTAGGTTTAAAAGGAGCAAAAACAGTTTCCTTTAAATTGAACCCTGATTTGGCATTTGCGCTTGACGTTACCTTATCCGGAGATCATCCTGGAATCAAACCTGATGAGGCTCCTGTTGTCATGGGCAAAGGTCCGGCTATTATTTTAGCAGATGCAAGCGGCAGGGGTATTCTAACCCAACAATCTGTAAAAGACATGCTTATCAAAGCGGGTGATGATAATGAAATTCCTTACCAATTGGAAGTAAGTGACGGCGGAACCACTGATGGAACTGCAATCCACTTGACCCGTGAAGGAATTCCGACTGGTGTTTTATCAGTTCCTACCCGTTATATTCACACTCCGGTAAGTGTGTGTAGTATGGATGATATTGAAGCAACCATCCAATTAATTGTAGAAGCTATAAACAGTTTATAGCTCCTTTTTTTCTATTTTTTTTTATTCAATGCCGATTCTATTTGAATCTGTCATCTGATTTTTGTGATTTTGCCTTTTGGTGTTTGGTTTCAAACCAACCGATTCTAAGTTCATCGATTGTATCCTCGTATAATTGGGGAACGTATGGCTTGATGTCCAGAAGAGGTGTTCCGTTTAGAATGTCTACATTTTCAATGTATACTGTGTTTCCTTTTACCTTATTTACTTTAACGACACTCATTCCGATTCTGTTTGGTCTTTTTGGTGACCTTGTTGCAAATACTCCATGGGTGGCATTGTCCATGAAAGGCTTTACCTCAAGCATATATCCTTCAACTTTATGCAGAAGATAAATCAGGTGGATGTGTGAAAAACCGTCAAGATCTTTAAGACCATCAATGTATTTGTCTTTAATTTCAATTGTTCCTTTTATTCCCTTTGCACCTGTAGGCTGTATTGGCATTCCTTCAATTTCATTAAATTCAGTATGAATAGTGCCAATAGATTCTAGTTCGATATTCATAGTAATTATTATTGATTTGATTTTAAATAAAATTTTCGAGAGATTATTTATCTTTTCAAATTAAGTTAATAATAATCGATG
>NZ_JAZQIJ010000265.1:0-2623 GCF_045541095.1 Methanobrevibacter sp. | reverse complement strand
AAAGTTGTCTTAAAAATTAAGGGTAAAACTTTTAAAGCAACAACAAACTCCAAAGGAAAAGCAATATTTAAAATCAAAAAGCTAACCAAAAGAGGAACATTTAAAGCAACGGTCTCTTTCAAAGGCAATTCATGCTACTATAAGGCAGTCAAAAAAGTCAAAATAAAAGTAAGGTAACCGGCATTTCCGGTTACTTTCATTTTTTTTTAAATATCAGGTTCATTGAACTGTTAAATCATATAATTTGTCTTCATAATCTTCAACAAAATATCTGATGTTTTTTCGTCCTCTTGTTTTGAATGTGTGGCCTTCACCTGCCAGTTTTTCCTTTTGATATTCAATTCCGCCGGGATATTTCGGATTCAATTCACCGTCCGCCTTAAGAGTTCTCCAGAAGGGTATCTGATTGTCACTTCTTTCACAGCTGGCCTGGGCTGACAGGCTGATAAATATTCCTGCTGTCATCGGACATGTAAATTCGGCTCCATGCTTTTCAGCTAAAAATTCCCTTATTTCCTTAATAGTTATTATTTTTCCTTCAGGAACTTCAGACATGATTTCATTATATTCCAATGGGGGAGCTATTAGCATCTGGCTTCCGCCATATCTTTTCACTGATTTTTCATCAGTCACTTCAACAATTTTAGGCATATCTTTAGAGTCTTGTAATTTTTCATTGAAAGATTTTCTGGCCATATTATCACCATTAAAATGTAGTTGTTATATGGGCATTTCTTATATAAATATGCTATGTTTGGCAATGCGGCAAATGAAATAAAAAAAGGGAGGCAATGAATCCGTAGGCATTCATTGTCTTTTTGATGCAATCACTGCATTTTTAATTTCAAATGGCGGTGCTTCAATTTTCAAATCTAAATTTTGGATTATGGCTTCCACTCCTTTTCTTTTGCCTGGCATATAATTATAGGTAGTTTCCGGAATAAAAATTATTCCTCCAACCTTAATAAATGAAATCAGTTTAAGAATCAGTTTCACCGCTTCCTCATCCCTCATGCTGATTAAGCTTTTATTCAAATTCAGAATGATATAATCAAAACGCCCATGCAGTCCAGGTATGCCCTCCAGATTGGTCTGTAAAATATTTATGTTTTTAATTTCCTGGTCGGATATCACTAAACCGTTTCCATATTTATCCACTGTAGTGATGATGTTTTCCATATATTCAATGATTTCATTTTCATCGATTTTTAAGTTTTCATCCTCTTCGCTGCTTAAAATCAAATCAAATGCGTTTCTCTCAACTCTTCTTAAAAATTCCAGATCCTCACTGACATAATTAGGGTTTTCATGAACCAGAAAAACCACTCCGCATGTAGTGTTTAAATCCTCAGTCTTGACAAAGAGTTCCGTTTCATTGATCGGGCGCAGTGTGGTGGAATAGTAGCTTTTGAGATTTGTAGTCATATTGACCATAGGTGCTGATTTTGCAAAAATGTCTTCGGGAGCTATGAATAATTTTATCTTTCCCTGAGCAGGCGGCCGGTACATCTGTTTTCTCTGTTCTTCAAATCTTTCAGGATTTAGATATGAATCCAGAGTGGAGTCTGTGTCATGCTGGCCGAAAATCCTGTCCAGATAAGTTGTTTCCATACTTAAGCCTGAAGGGCGGCAGTTGACTTCAATCAGTACAGGTCCGTTTTCATCTATCATGTATTCTCCATGAACAGGTCCGTATTCAATTCCTATTGCGCGGACCACGTCATATGCGTATTCTACTATTTGGGCTTCACCTAGATTTAGATTCTGAACCGAACTGATGGTGTCATAGATAATGGCTCCCTCGGATGTTTTTACCTTTTCATATTTCCACATTGAAATCAGACGGGGAATGCCTGCGCAGGAGGTTGTGTTTACAATGTATTCTTCACCGTTGATGCGTTCCTGAATTAAAAGTTCATTATTCTTTTGCCCGTATGCATTTGTCATGTTAAAACTTTCCTTTAGAGAATCAATCATTTCCTGCTTATTGGGGCATATGCGCACGCTAACAGAACAGAAACTGTAAACAGGCTTTATCACCACTTCTTTTAGTGATTCTGCTTCATAAAATTCAACTGCTTCGTCGATGGATGTTACGACCTTTCCCCTGATATGTCTGATGCCGGCTTCGGCAAGGCGTTCATGCATTTTATCTTTGAGAGTCATGGCCTCCAGATTTTCTATCGGGGTTCCTAAAAGTCCTAAATCATTTGACAATTTGGTTGAAAGGATAACTCCGCGCTCATTGCCCACACAACAAGCAATGGATTTAATTCACGAACCATTTCAAGTGTTTCACTGTATTCGTCTTTTTCATAAATCAAATCATAATCATATTCAATCCTTTCGTAATTGCTTTGCACTTTCTTTTTGTACTCTTGCGCATCCATTTCACCAGGCTGAAGTTCAAGGATAACCGGACGGTAACCTCTGTTTGCAATGTCCTCTATATAATTCACACCGGATGATATGCAATCCACTACTATAATATTTCTCATCTATATCACACAATACTGTTTTTTAACATTATTTATGTTTTTATAAAAATAATTCTTTTTTGGTTTGATTGTTCATTTTTCATAGTTAAATCAATAGGTGTCTGATTTATATTCGTTTTTTATAA
>NZ_JAZQIJ010000264.1:0-1568 GCF_045541095.1 Methanobrevibacter sp. | reverse complement strand
GATCAAACACGAAAAATTGTATTTCATTAGTATTTTACAACCCCCCCAAAATGTAAAAAACAATTGAAAAAAAAATTATTTTCACTTCATTCGACTCGAAATTCCGGAAACCAAAACAACGGTTCCCGGAATTTACCTAGTTTTTAAAAACATTTTAACTTTTTTTAAGCCTATGCGGATTCATTTCATTAATATAGTTTTACTCCCATGAACTCTTCAAGCTTGTCGAGAATTTCTCTTTGATACGGCTTTACCAAATCATAGGCTGCAGGTTCTTTTAGAAGTTCGTCAAATATGTCAAGTGCTTCGGGAAGCTTGTACATTCTCCTTAAAACAAGTCCCTTATTGAATGAAGCATAGAAATTCTGAATCGGATTATCGATTTCCAGACACTTGTCAAAACATTCAATTGCTTCCTCGTTTCTGTCAAAATAGAACAATAGGGAACCCTTCATGTTCAGCGCATCCAGATCTCTGTTGTCGATTGAAAGTATCTCATCCATGGCAAGAAGTGCCGCAGCATAGTTTCCGTCAATTACCATTTCCTTGTATGATTGAACTTTCAGCCGGTCCAGTTCGCCGTTTGGGAATCCTTCCTGTTCAAATATGTTGAAGTATATGAATTTTCCAAGTATCTTAATCTTTGTTTTATCAATTAGAGGATTCACGTGATTGGCGCATGAAGAATCCTTGACGAGTGCACTTTCAAATGCCTCCAGTGCATCCCAGTATTTCATTTCACTGAAAAATGCATCACCCTCTGCAATCAGTTGCCTAGCTTCAGCGTTCAGATCATCGGGTACGATTTTTGATGAAGATTCAGCCATTTCCTTTTTGATGCTGTTTTTAACTACGGTTGCAACATCTTCCAGTTCCGGCTGAATTTCTGCTCCTTTATCACAGTATTTAATGGCAGTTTCATAGTCCTTTTTGTTTTTTGCGATTAATGCCAGATTCAGGTATGCCATTTCGCTTTCGGATACTGACAGAGAATACATGAAAACTTCTTCAGCTTCTTTCATCCTTCCCGCCTGCATCAGTCCTGATCCCTTCCCGTTGAGGGAATGTATGTGGTCAGGTATGATTTCCAAAACTTCATCAAAAAGCTTCACGGCTTTTTCGTTTTCATTGTTTTGAAGACATGACGTGGCCTGGTCGAACAGTTCCTCAGGATTTCTTTCCTTTTTCAAAAAATCGAATACCATGTTATCACCAATATTACATATAAATTCATGGCATATAACTGATGTAAACATTTTTATTGAGACACTAAATGACGATTGGTCACAAACCAGAATTTTAAACATGATAATTTTAAAAAAAACTTTTAAAATAAAGTTTTATTATAAATAACGAATGCAAGCAAGTAATTACTTGCAAAAAACTTTATATATGGACTTAATCTAATTAATAACCATCTGTAAAGGGTTTTTTCTATCTTTTTACAGATGTGGAATTAGACCGAAAATGGTCTAAAATTTTTCCTCTCGGAATTGATAATGTTTACAACATATTATCTTAAATCAAAAAACTCGAGTGTCATGTAATTTTACTATGACACCTGAGTT
>NZ_JAZQIJ010000263.1:0-5006 GCF_045541095.1 Methanobrevibacter sp. | reverse complement strand
TTTTCCTAATGCGTCAAGTGGTCTTTGAACATTTTGTCCGCTCATTATATCACCTTATATTATCAAAAATTTTTAGTTTTTCTGAATCGAGTAAATTTTTACTCATAGACATAATATAATCAAGTTAAGATAAGACAAAACCTAATTAAAACTAATACTATTAATTATAAATAACCTACTATATAAATGTTACTTAAATTTAAGGTAAAATAAGGAAAAAAATAATCTCAACAATAAATAATTAGTTAAACAAGTATTTAAATTACTTATCAAATGCTCTCTTGGACTTCGAATATATTTAAAGGTCAACATAACTACTACCACCCAACCATCACCAGGTCATAAAATGAGAATCGATGAAGAAAAGTATGTCAATCTAATTATGTATATCCTATTCAAATGCCTGAATAAACCAAATTTGGGAAAGACCGTGCTTTGTACAATCATGTATTTCATTGACTTTAACTATTATGAGAAATACGGTGAGTTTCTAACCAAAGAGACATATATAAAATCAAGAAAGGGAATAAAGCCCAAACACTTCAGAAAGATAACCCAAAATCTGATTGACAGAAAACAGCTATTTTTAAGGCGCGAACCATATTACACAAGAACCATACACCGATATTATCCGACCAGACTGCCAACACCCCAATTCACACCCCAGGAACTTAATATAATCAACTCATCAATCCAAAACCTGAGCGACAGCAATGCAACTGCAATAACCAGATTTGCATGGCACGACCGGCCGCTGATCAACACCGAACTGGGAGGGGAAATAAATTATGACGATGTCTTTTTAAGACAATGATTAAATTTATATTTTTAAAATACAAAATATTATTCATTAATAAAAAGTGGGATAAACATGGCTATAAAAGTTAAAAAAAGAAATTTTTTAAAAAAGAAAAAAATTAAAGCGATAAAAGAGGAATTGGGCGAATATGGTGAGCTGCTTCAAGGCAAAAAAAATGTCGAGATTCTTGAGGCCGAACCTAACTCATTCATTTTAGTGGATGGAGAGCCGTATATCATAATAATTGACGACAAACCGTTCCCAACACTGAAAGCTGCACTGGCTACAGATATCGTGTCAAAAACCGTAACAGTGGATATGGGAGCCATAAGATTTGTAAGCAATGGTGCAGACATAATGAGTCCGGGAATTGTAGCTGCATCAGAAAATGTTGAAGCAGGAGACATAGTCCTGATTATAGACGAAACACACGGAAAACCACTGGCAATCGGAGTAAGCCTAATCAGCGGTGATGAAATGGTTGCAAACGACTCCGGAAAAGCTGTTGAAACCAAACATTATGTCGGTGACGACATCTGGAACTTTGAAGTGTAAGGTGATAAAATGGCAGAACTAAGATACCGGGCAGGAAACATCAAAGACCCCCAAGTTCACAAAATCGGAATAATAGCCCTAGGATCTCACTTGGAAAACCACGGCCCAGCACTGCCTATTGATACAGATGCAAAAATAGGAGCGCACATCGCATTTCAGGCCTCACTTCTAAGCGGAGCCAAATTTCTGGGAATAATCTTTCCGGCATATGAGCTTGACACAATAGACCATGGAGTGCATGTTTCCCTTGAAGAACTTAAAGAAAATGTCATATCCACACTTAACTCTGCAAAGAAATTCTTAGATATCGAAAAGGTAGTCATCGTAAATGCACACGGTGGAAACATACCTCTTATGGCAGAGTTATGGGATATTGAGGATAAAACAGACCTTTCAATAACATTCAACAACAAAGTAATCTCTTCCGAAGGCCCTCACGGAGGAAGCGGAGAGCTGTCAATGGCCAAGGTTTTGGGAATTCTAAATGAGGATGAACTTGAAAATCAGGCAAATGTCGATGAATATGAAGAGGTTGGCCTGCACGGATTTACACAGGCACGAAAAGACGACCCCAACATTGAAGAGGGTGCAAGGGACGTTGAAGAAAACGGCGTTTATGTTGATGAAGAATACGGAGAAAGACTATTTAATCTGTCAATAAACTCTGTTATTTTTGACATTGAAAAACTGCTGGATTTTTAAAAAAAAAGAAAAAGGATAAAAATTATCCTCTTGTGGTTACTATATCTGAATCAGAACCTTTTTTAGAATCCTCACCTGAAGATGAACCACCTTCCTCATCAGATTTGTCACTTGAATCCTGATGAGATTGATCTTGCTGTTGTTGAGACGAATCATCGGTAGTGGTCTCTACATTGGATTCAGTTGATTGGGATGAATCCTGTGAACTGTAATCGTTGTAATACTCATGAACATTTTCATCTCCATAGGACTCATAATTGTTATCTGAATCAGTAATAGCTGAAAGATTGTCCAACACACTTCCAGAATCACTTTCATTAGGTAAAATTGATATCGGCCCTGTCATAGCTCCGAAAACACTAGCCAAACAAAAGGCTATGCAGGCTACAATAAATATTACTAAAACAGTAGCTGAACGACTTGACAATATAATCACCTTTAAAATTTACTAACAATAATATATGCGATTAGATATATAAATATATTGATAAAATGAAAACCATAAAAGAACCCGTTCAAAGCGAAATCGTCATAAAAAAATCCCAGTTCATTTGCAGTCTGTTTCCAACAAGGACCAAAAGCGAATCAAAGCAGATCATACAAAAGATTAATGAACAGTACTCAGATGCGACACACAACTGCACAGCATACATCGCAAGTGATGGAGAAGGCTTTGACGATGATGGGGAACCTGGCGGAACTGCGGGAAAACCTATGATAAATGTTTTGAGAAAAAACGAACTTCACAATGTAACAGCAGTCGTTACAAGATATTTTGGTGGAATCAAGCTTGGAGCCGGAGGGCTTGTAAGGGCGTATTCCAAATCTGTGATGGATGCCGTCGGAGAGGCTGAAATTCTTGAAATCGAAGAGTATGAAGTTTATACATTAATATTTGAATATTCAGACATAAAAGCAGTTGACAGTGAGGTCAGAAACAATAGTCTGGAAGTCATTGACAAGCAATACTCAGATAAGGTTCTTTATGATGTGGTATCAAAGGACAACAGAGATATTGTAAAGATATTTGAAAAATACTCCGGAAAAATAAGAACTAGTTTTAAAAACAAACAATTTTTAGAAAAAATATAAAAAGAGAAGAACTTACTGTTCTTCGAAATTAGCTGCAGGTACGCCACAAACTGGGCATACGTAATCTTCTGGTAATTCGTCTTCTTCTAAGACAAATCCGCATACTTTGCAGACAAAAGCCATTTACAACACCTATTCTACTTTTTCAAACATGTCAGCAGTAGCGCCGCACATTGGACATTTGAAGTCTTCAGGTAATTCATCAAATTCTTCAGTTGTGTATCCACAAAGTTTACATTTAAATTTTGCCATTTTTAACAATCTCCTTAAAATAGTATTGATTAATATTATTTTGACTATTGGTAATATATAAAACTATTTAAATTTTTTCAAACATTGCCTTTGCCATACGACATTTAGGGCATTTGAAAGAAGCCGGCAAATCTTCAAATTTGGTTCCGGCAGGAATATTCAAACCGTCTTCAATATTATCTTCATCAAAAATATAACCGCAAATTTTACATTTATATTGTGCCATAAATTTATCCTCCTAAAACCTGTTTGGAACTTTCAGATGGTCAGGAAGTGGCTTGATGCGCGCAGGAGTTCCAATAGCCAGATAGAATGGCGGAACGGAATGGATTACAATAGCACCGGCCGCAACAATGGACCCTTCACCTATTTCAACATTGGACAGGAAAGTTGTGTTACCTCCAATGGAAGCACCACGTCTTATTTTAGGTCCCTGAAGCTCATAGTTGATTCTGACAGGATATTTATCGTTTGTAAAACAGGCACATGGACCGATAAATACATTATCTTCAATTACGGAATTGGTTGGAATATATACATTGGACTGGATGCTAACATCATTTCCAATGATTACATCCCCTTCAATGACCGTATTAGTTCCAATTAAGACATTGTCACCAATATTGGTGTTTTCACGAATGACCACATTGTGACCGGTTCTGAAATTGTCACCTATTACCACATCATTGTAGATAATTGAATTGGATCTGATTGTGTGGTTTGAACCGATAACAGGTGGCTTTGAATTAGGAGTGTATTCAACACCAAACTGGATATTCTGGTCAGCAGGGAATTTTACTTGAGGTCTTGATAAGTCAGGCTGGACTGATTGTCTTTCAATAACTGGCCTTTCATAGACAATCTCATCTATTTCTTCTCTTTGAGGTTGCCTGTAGAAATTGTCCTGTCTTTGAGTGACTGGCTGTTGAGGAACAGGTCTTTGAGGTTGACTGTACAATCTGTCATTAGGTCTTTGAACAGGCCTAGGTTGCCTTTCAGCATGATAATTAGGATTATCTCTAATCTGTTCATAAGGTTTTTCTCGATTTTTTGCCTGCCTATCCTCCAGAGTTTGTGAAAATCTAACCATATTATCAAACCTTTCTTTAAGTAAATTTTATTTGTTAATGATTAAATTTATGTTTCCAATTAGTATATATACTAGATGGTTCATTTTAATGGTTTTTTAGAAAAACAATATTGATGAGAAGACATAATTTTTTGATGAATTAAAAAAAAATAGTTTTCACCCGATCCATATTTCTTACTAAAGGAAATAAGAAATTTTTCAAGCTCACAATAAGCAGGATTAACCCTAACAACTTCACTTTCTGATGAAAGCATCACAGTGCCATTGCAACCTTTATAAATCATGATATTACCTCTTTTGAGATTAAAATTTGTATAAAATCCATGTACAACTAATTATTTGTAGTTATTAATATTCAAATCTAATTAATGATACTTAAAAATCCATATTAAGAAATAAAAAACAATATTTACAAAAAAATAATAAAAATAGGAAGTCAAGTCAATATTTATACGAACATGTTAATAATTGTTATTGAAAAATAAATGCTCTCATTGAAATATTCGAACTTTCAAT
>NZ_JAZQIJ010000262.1:0-18883 GCF_045541095.1 Methanobrevibacter sp. | reverse complement strand
TAGATAAGGAAAAAGAAGTTTCTGTTATTAAATTCAAAGCAGAAGACGAAATTAACCTTTTAAAACAACAACTTGAAGAGAAGGATACTTTAATCAAAAATCAGGAAGACAGAATCTATGAATTGGATTATGTCAACAATTCTCTTGATGAAATAAAAGAGTATTTTGCTGAACAGTTAAGGGAATATAAGAAAAAAGAATTATCTGATGTTAATGAAAGATTAAATGAATCCTTTAAAAGTGTAGCTGAAAAGGAAGCTCAAATTAACTCTCTTTCAAGAACCATCGATGAGTACAAGATTAAAATTATCAAACTGGAAAACAACGTTGAATCCAAAACTCAGATCATGGAACTTGAAAAGGAACTCGAGCAAAAGAACAACCAAATTCTGTTAAAAGATTCCGAGTTGTCCAATACCAACAATCAGCTAAATATTTTAAAAGAGCAAACTATTCCTAAGCAAGAATATCTTGAATTGCAAAGTCAGTTTGAGGCTAAAATCGATGATATGAATAGTGAAATCACTACCTTGAAAGAGCAAACTATTCCTAAGCAAGATTATGTTGATTTGCAGAGTCAGTTCGAGTCCACTGTTAATGATATGAACAGTGAGATTAATTCTTTGAAAGAGCAAACTATTCCTAAGCAAGATTATGTTGATTTGCAGAGTCAGTTTGAAGCTACAGTCACTGGCTTAAACAGTCAGATAGATAATTTAAAAGAACAAACTATCCCTAAAGAAGAATATAACAATCTTCAATCCAAATTCACAACTGAAATGAGCAATTTGGATAATCAGCTTAATATTCTTAAAGCAAATACTGTCCCTAAAGATGAGTATGTTACTCTTCAAAATAGGCTCGAGACTGAATTGGCATCAAAAAATACTCAAATTGAATATTTAAAACAGAATACTATTCCTCGTGAAGAATTGATAACTGTCCAAAACAAATTGGAGGGGGAAATTGCTGCACGGGATAATGAACTCAAATATTTAAAACAGCAAACTATCCCTCGTGAAGATTTCATTAACCTTCAAAATGAGTTGAATAGGAAAAATGATAAAATCAAAAGATTGGAGGAAATCAATACTTTCTTCAATGAGCTTCAAGAAGAACAAGAGGCTTATGATACAATTGAAAGAACTCCTCCTTTCAGATTGGAGAAAAAACAACAACGTAGGTAATTTCTTTAATGGGTACTTCTGAGCAAATGAGATTTTTTATCTCATTTTTCCCCACTTTTTTTTTAAAATTTGATTTTTTTCTTATAGCATCTATCTGTTGAAATCAGTTTACATTTTTTCATGATGGTTGTGCCATAAATTTAAAGTTTGCCTTAATTATTTTGCTAGTTTTGCATTTATCTATTAAAATTATCATGTATTTCTGTTAAATGATGGCACTTTTTTTCTTTGTGTTTTGTGTTTTTATCTTTTTCTAACTTTTATTTACTTTATACCATAAAGTATTTATATAACCTTAAACTCATGTATTATGTAGAAAGGTTTTATCAACACTATAAACTATTTTTCATGTTGATGTTTAAACTGATCTAATTATATATTGAATTTAAAGGAGATAAATTATGGCACAAGGACAACCAATTTTTATTTTACCTGAAGGTACTAACAGGTCTGTCGGTAGAGATGCACAAAGAAATAACATTTTAGCTGGAAAAGTATTAGCTGAAACTGTAAGAACTACTTTAGGTCCTAAAGGAATGGACAAAATGTTAGTTGACGGACTTGGAGACATTGTAGTAACCAACGACGGTGTTACTATTTTAAAAGAAATGGATATTGAACATCCTGCAGCAAAAATGCTCGTAGAAGTAGCAAAAACCCAAGAAGACGAAGTCGGAGACGGAACTACTACTGCAGTTATCATTGCTGGAGAATTACTCAAAAAATCCGAAAACTTACTTGACTCTGATATTCACCCAACTATCATTGCTATGGGATACAGAAAAGCTGCTGAAAAAGCTCAAGAAATCTTAGATGAAATTGCAATCGAAGACATCGATTCAGAAACCTTATTAAAAGTAGCTATGACTGCTATGACTGGTAAAGGAACTGAAGCAGCACGTGAACCATTAGCAAAATTAATCGTTGACGCTGTTGAAGCAGTCAAAGAAGATGATGGTGCAGTTGATATCGACAACATTAAAATCGAGAAAAAAGATGGAGCTGTTGTTGAAGAATCCAACTTAGTTGAAGGTGTAATTGTAGACAAAGAAAGTGTACACCCTGGTATGCCATCCGAAATCAACGGTGCAAAAATCGCATTAATCAACACTCCATTAGAAGTTAAAGAAACTGAAATGGATGCAGAAATCACTATTACAGATCCTGCTCAAATGCAAGCTTTCATCGAACAAGAAGAAAAAATGGTTAAAGACATGGTTAACAAAATCGTTGATGCAGGTGCAAACGTATTATTCGCACAAAAAGGTATCGATGATTTAGCACAACACTACTTATCCAAAGCTGGCGTTTTAGCTGTAAGAAGAGTTAAAAAATCTGACATTGAAAAATTATCCAGAGCTACTGGTGCAAGTGTCATCACCAACTTAGACGATTTAACTGCAGACGACTTAGGTCAAGCTGGAATCGTAGAAGAAAGAAAAATCTCCGGTGAAGACATGATTTTCGTCGAAGAATGCAGTGGAGCTAAATCCGTAACATTATTCGTAAGAGGAAGTACCAAACACATTGTCGATGAAATCGTAAGAGCAATCGAAGATGCAATTGGTGTAGTAGCTGCTACCGTAGAAGATGACAAAGTTGTCGCAGGTGGAGGAGCTCCTGAAATCGCAATGGCTAAAAAACTCAAAGATTACGCAGAATCCATTTCTGGCAGAGAACAATTAGCTGTAAACGCATTTGCAGAAGCTTTAGAAATCGTACCAAAAACCTTAGCTGAAAACGCAGGTTTAGACAGCATCGATTCTTTAGTTGACTTAAGAGCAGCACAAGAAGACTCATTCTACATGGGATTAGATGTATTCACTGGTGAAGTAGCAGACATGAAAGAAGCTGGAGTTATTGAACCTAAACGTGTCAAAAAACAAGCTATTCAATCTGCATCTGAAGCAGCTGAAATGATTTTAAGAATTGATGACGTAATCGCATCAACCAAAGGCCCAGAAGACATGGGTATGGACCCTTCCGCAATGGGCGGAATGCCTCCAATGATGTAGATTCAAAGAAATTTTTATAATTTCTTTTCTTTTTTTATTTTTTTTATGAAACATAGAGTTATTTTTAAAACATCACTTGATGATGAAGTATATTATTTTAATGACACTATTCTAGTTAACTTTTCATCCCCTCGAAATGCCGTTTCAACATCAAAACTCAACGGCGGAATTTCCAAAAATATCAAAAGCGTTTTTAACCATCATTTGTCACAGGAAAATATTGATTATCTGACAACTCATGACGTTTGCGAATATCTTAAAAATCACTGCAGCCTATTGGATATTGATTCTGAATTTTCAACAGGACTTATCACTAAGGCTGAGATGAAAAATGTTTCTATTGTATTTAAGGAGTTTAAAAACTTGTCGGTTGTAGCAATCACAACTGCAGGAGTCAGAACTAATGCCTCAAAAGCAGGTGATCCATCTTCATATTATGAGGAAAACGGCAAGTTCGGAACCATTAATACAATAATCCTAATCAATTCACGTTTGGATGATGATGTCCTGCTTGAAGCGTTCATGACTGCAACTGAGGCAAAGACAGTTGCATTATCTGAGTTGAAGGTTCCTTCACAATATTCTGATGGATATGCAACAGGGACAGGAACCGATGGTCTTATTATCTGTTCAAATCTGAATTCGGATAATGTATTGACCAATGCAGGCAAGCATTCCAAGTTGGGTGAGCTCGTTGGACAGTGTGTTATTGAATCTGTTAAAAAAGCAGTTAAAAAGCAGGTTTGGATTTCTCCTAAATCACAGTCAAACGTACTGGTCAGATTAAATAGGTATAAACTGGACATCAACGATTTTTATGACAATCTGGACTGTGACAAGAAGGAGTTCATAGAAGAACTTCAAAATGAAATGAAAAGGCAGGATAATGTTGCCGTTACAATTTCAGTCTTAAATATAATAGATGAGGTCAGGCTGAATTTATTAAAAAAAGAGGATGGATTTCAATTGGCAAATAATATGGTGAATGAAAATTGTAATAGTTATCCTGTTAAGGAGTTATTACAATATTGGATTGACCATTTTATTCACTGGGATTAAAATCTATCAGTTCTCCGTTGTCCTGAACGATTTTTGCAATTGACTCTTCGGCCGTAGACAGCTTTTCATTGCATATTTTCACAAGCTGCATTGCGTTGTTAAATTCATCTATTGCATCGTCAAGAGGCACGTCTCCACTTTCCAGTTTGTTAACGATTTCTTCTAACTTTTCTAAACTTTCTTCAAAACTTAAATTTTCCATTCATATCACCTGGGTTTTAACGGTTCCATCATCAAATTCAACATCAAGTTTGTCCCCTGATTTCACATCCTTTGCAGAAGAGACAACCTTTCCTTCAACTTTTGTTAATGTATATCCTCTTTTTAATGTCAAAAGAGGATTTAACACTTCCAGTTTGGCGAGATTTTTAGCAAATCTTTCCTTTTTCATTTTCGTTATTTCATGTGGATTTTTTAATATGTGCTTGTTTTCTATTTGGAATAGCTTGTTTTTATTCTCATTAATTATATTTTTGGAGGCAAATTCCAGCTTGTTTACCAGATTGTCCAGATGCATTCCTTTAATTTCATAAATTGCTTCCGGACTTTTCAAAACTTGCCTTTGGGAAATTTGCTTAAATCTTGTTTTATTTTCTGTAATTTTAGATACTATGATTTTATTTGCCCGTTTATTTAACTGATTCACTTTATATTCAATTTCAGTTATTTGCGGTGTTGCTATAACGGCTGCACCTGTTGGAGTGGGTGCCCGTTCATCCGCTACAAAATCTGATATTGTAAAGTCAACTTCATGTCCTACTGCACTGATAACAGGGATTTCACTCTCAAAGATGGCTCTTGCAACTATTTCTTCATTGAACGGCCATAAATCTTCGATGCTTCCTCCTCCTCTTCCGACAATCAATGTGTCAAGATTTAGAGTTTGTGCAAACTTAATTTTCTGCACTATCTGTGGTGCTGCAAGACTTCCCTGAACCAAAGTTGGAAACACCAATATTTCACATTGGGGATATCTTTTTTTAATTGTGGATATGATATCCCGGATTGCTGCACCGGTTTTGGCGGTGACAACTCCTATCCTTTTTGGATATTTTGGAATTTCCTTTTTATGTTTCTCATCAAATAAACCTTCACTTTCAAGCTTCTTTTTTAGCTGTTCAAAGGCAATATGCAATTCCCCGATTCCGTCTTCAGTAATCCTGTTGGCATACAACTGGTATTTTCCGGTTTTCTCATAAACTTCAATGCTTCCCTTGATGATTACCTTCATACCGTCCTTAGGTTCGAATTTAAGGAATTTCTTTCTTCCTTTAAACATCACTGCACTAATTTGTGATTTGTCATCTTTCAAGGTAAAATAACTGTGTCCACTTGTATGGGCCTTATAATTGGATATTTCACCTCTGATAAGAATGTTTTTCAAATTTGTGTCAGTTTTAAACTTTCTGTTGATGTAGGCGTTTATTTGAGATACTGTCAAGTATTCTTCTTCCATACATTCACCTTATTTTTAATAATGTTAGTATATTGTTTACAATTAAAACATTTTGCCATTCTCATGTAAAGATATTTAAATTGAAAGTATAATATTATATCATAGGTGATACTATGAAAGTTAAAGACGAGTTATTTGGCAAGGAAGTACTCGATGCAGATATTCAAATTGTTGGAAAAGTTATGGATATTGTTATGGACAGAGATACTTTTGAAGTCACTGATTTGGTTATTAAAAAAACCGGGTTTTCCGAACAGATCAAAGCTAGTGAAAATATTGTTCCGATGGAACTTGTTAAAGTTATTGGAGATAAAATTTTACTCAAAGGCGAAGATGATATCTAATTGATTTTTATGGTTTCCAAAGATTATTTAATTGGTTTGTTAAAGGAAAACGAAGTATTTCTGGAAGGAGATTTCACATTATCTTCCGGAAAGAAAAGTAATTATTACATCAATATGAAAAAAGCCATTACAGAACCTGAAATTCTATCAACTATCTCAAAGATGATTTCAGAAAAAATCAAGGATGATAAAATTGATAAGGTTGCAGGGCCTGCATTGGGTGCTGTTCCAATCGCTACAGCGGTTTCACTTGAATCCAAGTTGCCTTTATTGATGATACGTAAGGAAAAGAAAGGTTATGGCACTTCCAAACTCATTGAGGGTGAATTGGTTGAAGGCGATGATGTTATCGTAGTTGAAGATGTATCCACAACTGGAGGATCATTGCTTAAGGCAATTCGTGCCATTCAAGACAATGGCGGAAATGTAAAAAGAGCTTTTGTTGTAGTTGACAGACAGGAAGGCGCTATTGAAGAATTTGAAAAGGCAGGTATAAATCTAGAACCTTTGATATCTGTTGATGAATTTTTTGATTAAAAATAAATGAGGGGTAAAAAACCCCTTAAATTAATTCTATTTTTTTGCATGATGAACAATATGTGGAAGTTCATCAATTATGATTCCTAATGCAGTTTTAACAGCATTGGGTGAACCAGGCATACTAAATATTAATGCTTTTTTATATACTCCTGCAGTTGCCCTTGAAAGCAGTGCAGAAGCACCGATTTCCTCATAAGATTTAAATCGGAATATTTCACCAAAACCATCTAATTTTTTATCGAAAAGTGATTCCACAGTTTCAACCGTAATGTCTCTTTCATCCAAACCTGTTCCACCGGTTGTCAAAATCACATCAATATCTTCATTAACCATAGTTTCAATAGATTCTATTAGCTGATCTTTTTCATCCGGAATCAGCATTTTAGATTTCAAAGTATATCTAGCTTCAATTTCTTCAGCCATGTATTTTCCAGACAGGTCCAGCTTTTCAGATTTTCTGCTGTCGCTTAGAGTTATTATTCCGCAGCTGATGTCTGCAGATGATTCCTTTTGATGTAATTTGGAAGTTTCACTTTTCATTATTTTACCTCAATCCATATTTTGCTTAATAAAATTATATTCGTCCAAGTTGTTTATTAATTTTTCACTTGGCTGATACCAGTAAAAATTATCGAATTTTTCTCTAATAACATAATCGTGTTTGCAAAGAATTTTCATATGATAAATCACTGTTTTATAATCTATATGCAAAATATTTGACAATTGATTAGCATTTCTTGGTTGGATTAATATCTCGTTTATAATGTTCATTGTTGTTTTTCCACCTGAACGTCCAAGTAAGAGATTAAATAGCTCTCGATCGTTGATAGTGAAATTTTCAACCATTCATATCCTCCAATTTATTTTTTGTATAATCTAATAAAAGATGACCCCATTTAATTGCATTTTCATCTTTGCCAATTAAAATCTGGGAATCATCGTAGTGCCCATCCTTAAAGAAGAGTGTAAGTGAAACAAATTTATCGGAACAGGTTAAAAACACTTTCAAAGTCTTATTGATAATAGTGGTTTTAACTTTATTATTTTCAAGTAATTCTTTTTTAAATGTTTCATTTTCATCTATGGAATTATAAATTTCCTCACTGACATATAGGTTTAATTTTCTTAACCTGCCTTCTTTTAAAAGATCGATAATATGTTTGAAATGGTTTTCGGAGTAGATTGGTAGTATTATCTGCAATTCCTGTGCTTTTGAAATTAGCTTTATGTATTCATTGAAAGATATTGAAAGGTCGCTTGTTGTGGAGTTAATGTATTTCGCATCTTTTAGAAGGTAGATATTTTTAATTATCTCTTCGGGAATGTCGGACAGGTCATGATTATCCCAAAAAGTTTCGCTTTTGCCAAGTGAATACCAGTTTTCAATTAGTTTAATCATATTTGTTGTCAATAAGTAACCGTTTGAGGTCAATTCATAACATTTATGTACTTTTCTAACTAAATTGATACTTTCCAATTCTTTTAGGCCATGCAAAATGGTTGCTGAAGGTTTTTTCAAGTCTCTTCGCAAATCATCTAAATTTTTTGGGATTTCATATACGGCCAAAAGCAGTTTGGCACGCATGCTAGACGTCAAAATATATTTGACGCCGCTGTACTCTTTTGTTAATTGCTGTTTTGTTTCTATTGATGTCATGCTCTCACCATTTGTTTCACGTGTTTAAATAATTCCCTAGCCCAGTTGTATGATTTTGAATCGTCGGAAATCAGGATTCTGTTCTGGTCAAAACTTCCGTCATTCTTAAACAGTCCCAGACTCATCTTGTCATCACATAGGGTTAAGTATAAATTTAATTCATTTTCAACAGGATGTACCTTTAGTTTTTTTGAATTCAGGCAATTTTTTCTCAACTGTTCATTTATAGGGGTTATGATAGGGTTCATTATGTTTTTCGGAACAATCAGCTCAACAGATCCCCTATTTTTCAGAACTTCCTCAATCAATTGAGGATATTCAGGATGAAGATAAGGGAATATTGCCTTTACGTCACTTGATTCGATAAGCTGATTTTTTATTGTGTTGTGTGTTTTGTAGATGTCAAGGGGAGTTGTTTCAATCAATGTTGAATTCTTTAAATCAGTAATGTTTTTCATTGAATCGATGCTTAACTGATTGAGATTGTGTTTGTCCCAAAGGGAGTTGAAATCATTAATAATGTCAATGCTTTTTTTAAAGTCTATGAGAGTATCAAAGTAAATTTTGGCCATTGGGGTGACATGATACTTCTTTTCAACCTTTATGATGTAGTTGCTTTCCTCTAGTTTATTCACATTGCTTGAAACAGAACTGTAGGTGATTTTTGTCTTTTTGACAAGTCCTCTGATGTTGTCTGGATGATTATACAATTCACTAAGAATTTTCATTCGAATCTCTGATTTTGCAAGAAATTGGATTTCACTATTGATTTCACTGTTAGTGTACATTTTCATTTCCTCCATTTTTTCAATCATAAAAATTCATGAATTTCTCATGGAATTTTTCTGTATTTAGTCATTTCAACATCTAAATTTAAATAGATTTTCCCAAACTAGTTCCTAACTTCTTCCAAACCTATTCCAAGCCTGTTCCAAACTTATTCCAAAGTTATCCCAGAGTTATCCCAAACTTATCCCAAATAAATTTCATCTCGGTGCACATATTTCCAAATGCATGTTTTTTTGAAATTAAAAAAATTTATTAATTTTCAAATTAAAATATCATCCATGGAAACATATTATATTCTTGATGCTTCTGCTTTCATAAACGGTTTTGAAATTACTTCTAAGCATAATTACACTGTTCCTGAAATAACAGAAGAAATTAAAGACTTTGAATCTCGTTTAAAATTTGACACCGCCATTGCACAGGATTTAATCGTTATTCAAGATGTTGGAAAAAAGTATACAAACTGTGTCCATGAAATAATATCTAGTAGTGGTGATATTTTAAGGTTATCCTTACCTGACAAAAAATTAATCGCACTTGCATATATGATGCGTGAAGAGGGCAAAAATGTTAAGGTGATCACTGATGACTACACTATTCAAAACACATTGAAGATTTTGGATATTCCATTTTCAGGTGTTATAACTGAGGGGATTAATGAAATCTATAATTGGAAAAAGGTTTGCGAAGGATGCAAAAAGGAATTCGATGAAGATTATCCGTTTGACGACTGTGAAATATGCGGGTCTAAAATTTACAAAAAAAGAATAAGGGTGAACAAATGAGAATTGGAGTGGTGGTTCACGGTCCGAACATTATTGATTCGGGATATGCATTAAAATTAATTGAACTTCTAAAGGAATACGGTGAGGTTTCAGCAAGGCTTGGCGGAACAATGGGCAGAACTGCAGTTATTGATGCCAGTTTGGAAAATCTGATTGACATTTCCAGAAAACTTGTTCCGAGCGATTCACTGAAAATATTTCACGAGAAAAATGTGGATGTGATATTCCTGTTGAATTATGGTAAATCCAATGTTACCGGGCAGGTATTCGGATATAAGGTCTATAATCATTATGTTGATAAGATACCTCAAAATGATATTCCTGTGATTCAAATTGAACGCCCTGGTGAGGCGGACGGAAGCATTATAGCATGGAATAACGATCTGGATATTGTGGGGGAACTGGCCGAAAGGCTGAACTTGGCTGTTGTGACACCTCAGCAGGTCTATAACAGTCATATCAAAAATGATGCTGAGGGTGTTAATCAGAGGGTCGTCCATGGTGTAAGTCCTGGTGAAAATATCATGGTCAACAGTGTTGTAATAGGTAAAACCGATTCAGATAAGCTTACGCTGATTGCCAGAGATAACCATATCGTTGACATAATTGGAGGTGAACTTAAAGCCCATGGTCTTGAGAAGTTGGGGGAGGTTGACCTTGATAGTGCAATTATCAAAACGGGTCTTTTAAGGCATGCTAAGGTTACTCCTCGCGTTATTTCAAAGGAAAAGCCGGATGTGTTTAAGGTCACATTTCTTGATCATGCCGGGGAGGATGTTTATAAATTCCGGGATTCGGCACTTGTGATTACTGTTGGTGATGACACAACTTTGATATCATCAGACATTCTGTACAGATTTGATATACCTATAATTGGAATAACTGATGGGGATTTGGATAAGGTTGTGGAAGATGGATTCAAGGTTAAAAATTCCATCATCTTTGAGGTCGAAAGTGGTTTTGATGATGTCTGCGGTCAAGATATTAAAAGGATAATCTTCGGCGACAAACAGGTCAGCTGTGATTTCTCTAATATTGATGAAGTCAGGGACAAAATTGCCGAAATAATAAAAGATATTAATTGTGAATACAAAATAAAATATATTAATTAAGAGGAAGTGTAATTTTTGGATTTTAAAAATCTTGTTCGTGAAATTCAAGAGTTTAAAGGGGTATCTCGTAAAAGTTCAATTGATAATGTCATTTCTCTATTGGAGGAATCATATAACGTTTCAGGAGATGTTGTTATTGACATTGGAGATGATGCATCAGCCATTGACATCGGAAATAATCAGGTAATTCTAATCGCCGCCGATGGAATTTGGGGAGATATCATGAACGTCAACCCTTACTGGGCAGGATACTGTTCCGTTCTGGTAAATGTAAATGACATTGCAGCTATGGGAGGAAAACCTTTGGCCATGGTGAACATAATGTCAATAAGCAATGATGATATTTATGAGGATTTGCTGAACGGAATCAAGGACGGATGCCTGAAATTCGGAGTTCCTATGGTTGGGGGACACCTTCATCCTGACGGTGAAGTTGATTCATTGGGTGTCGCCATTGTCGGAATAGCCCAAAAGGATAAAATCATCACAAGTTTTGGAGCTGAAGTCGGTGACAAAGTAATAGTTGCAATCGATCTTGACGGCAAGCCTCATGAGATGTTTGCCCTAAACTGGGATACAACCTACGACAAAGATGCGCAGCTCGTCAGAGACCAGATAACTGCGGTTCAGTATCTGGCCGAAAACGATTATATTAAATCCGGAAAGGACATTTCAAACCCTGGAATATTGGGAACTCTTGAAATGCTTTTGGAAACTTCTAAAAAAGGTGCAATTGTAAGCCTTGAAGATATTCCAAGAAATGAAAATGTTGAATGGGTGGATTGGCTTCGTTCATACCCTGGTTCAGGTTTTGTATTTACTGCCGAAGAAGATAAATGTGACTACATTAAGGAATATCTTGCAAAATATTCCATTGAAGCTGAAGTTGTTGGTGAAGTTACAGATTCCAATAATCTCATACTAAATTATGACGGCGAACAAGAGGAAATATTCAACCAAAATAAAAATCCTGTTTTCATATTCAGATGAGGTGATTTGATGAAATTTGAGGATATCATTTCAAAGTCTTTTAAATTTCCGTTCAGAGATTATAAAAGATTGGCATTAATATTTGTTTTGTTTTTGCTTTTGCTGATTTTACCTGTAGGAGCATATTTTAAAAATGAACCGGTATTTTATGCAGGTATTGCAGCATTCATTGCTTTTCTTTTAATTATTCCAGGATACTTCGTTTCTGTTGTCAGACAGGGTTGTGTTGAAAATTACAGCATTCCTCAAATCCGTCCTAAAAGAAATATTATAAGCACCATAAAGCTGTTTGTTCTTCATTTGGTATATTTCCTAATTCTATTTTTGATATTTGCAATAGTGATGGCGGCAATTGGGGCTTTTGTCAGTCCTCATGATTTGATGGTAATGTTTGTGAAAAATCCTTTAAATATTTTCAATTCATTGCAGATCGTATTTGCAATCACTTTTGTTGTGGATTTAATCTTTTCAATTGTAGTAACTCTTGCAGAAGCCAGACTGGCCAATTACAACAGTCTTTCAAAATCTTTAAATATTGTGGCGGTTTGCAGGGACATTAGACACATTGGAATTGGAAGAGTGATTGGATGGTACTTTGTAATGGCGGTTTTAATCGGTGTGATTAATTTTTTAGCGGTTTTCCTTATTTTCATTCCATATGTTGGTTTGATTGCATATCTGTGTATCGCATATCCAATAATCCTTTTAATCTATAATTACTCATTGGGATTACTGTACTCTCATGTCGGTGAGAGAAGTGATGATGATTTGGACATCGATAAATTTGAAAAAGAACTGGAAAGGTTTAAAATTTTGGGAAGGTAGTTAAGGGTTGCACCGTTTGCAGGGCACATATCCCTGACTGACGGCATCATCTCTTGAGGAGAAGAATACCTTATTTCCTTCTGACATCTTATCGACACTGCTGCAGCTTGCACGATGGAATTTTCCTGTATTTGCATTTCCTACATAGCTTCCGGACCCTGATGAATCTGAAGAGCTTGACTGGTGGCTGTCGCTTGAATAGCTTGTTGATGTTGAATGGTCGCTTGACACATGTGTGTTGCCGTTTGCCCAGTCATAAGGGTAAAATTCGCTAGGCGGCATATACATTATCTCGGCAAGCCCTTCCTTTAAAAGCATTTCATTCACATTTTTTCCATCGACTATGACAACTCCCAGTGTCCTTCCGTATTTGTCGGAGTGTTTTGAATCGTCAACATCTATTCCAACTTCCTTTCCAAGGCACAACTTCTGGACAAAGTTTTTAGAAGTTATGTATCCTTCCACACCTCTTTCAGGAGTGTTGACTCCTACAAAACGTATTTTTTTACCGTTTTCCAAATATATTGTATCTCCATCAACCACCTGGGTGCAGACTCCCCATTCTTCGGCATGGCATTCGGTATCGCCGTATTGGTTTAGGATATCTGATGCGGACATGTCATAGTATTTGGAACTTGGAATGTTGTGAGAAAATCCTGTTCCGGTGTATGCACTGGCAAAGGACATCGCAGCGATGGCTATTACCAGAATTATCAATACGGAAAAAACATGTTTTTTGTTTATTGGCATCATTTTTCTCTCCATATGTAAATGTTACAACTTTGTGTTTATATAATTTTTTATATTCCAATAAATAATTTTAATATATAATGAAAATATAAATATATAATATTAAAAATTCTTATTAGGAGATTGTATGTTAATTAAAATAAACGGAGAAGAAATAGATGTTGCAGAAGGCTCAACAATTCAGGATGTAATTGCTGAGACTAATGCTCCATATACTCCTGGTAGTATTGTTTGTCTGATTAAAGGAAAAAAGGAACTTGAAAAAAACATTAATAAATTCAAGATTAAAACAAATCAAGGTTCCATAATCCTTCAACTTGATGAATCTGAAGAGGCAAAACCTATCGTTGATGTCTGGAAAAGCCAGTACGAGGATTTTGTTGACTTGGATATCAGATGGTCTACTTCAACAGAAGTTGCGATAGGACCTATAGTGACTGATTTGGAACCGACTCATGATGAATTCAAATATTATGAAGGAGATGTTGTTTTAAGTTTATCCAGTTTTAGTAACGAGTCCACTCACTTGATCATGATTAAAGAGAATACGACTAATGTTTACAGTGTGCCTCCATATAACAAGGGTATCTTTGCCCGTGTAATCGGTGGTAAGAAAACCTTGGAAAACCTTACTGATAACGATAAGGTCACAGGCATAGAGCCAATCATTGAGAGAAGCTCAACCACTGACAGTGCAGCCGCTGATTTAAGCACAGTATTGGAAGAAGGAAATGAGCTTTATACCTACATTTCATTTGACATTGATGAGGATTCACCGATCTGTGTTGAACATTTGTTCTCTATAATTAAGGACGGTAGAATCAAGGTTTCTTTTGATAGTGAATCCTTTTTAGGATTTTATGAGTTGGAAGGGCTTGAAAAACCTAAAGAGCACACTACCCAAAGGCTCAGAGGAACAATGACTATTAGGAACACAGGTAACGGTGTTGGAAAGTTATATATTTATCGTGAAAATAGGGTTTTGACTCCAAATCACACCACAGTAGGTAAAATTGTCAACGGAATGGAAATCATAGACATTGCAAGGGAAAATGATTTTATCACTGTCAAATCAGAACAGCAAAGGTTGATGTTGCTTAACAAAACCCAGGCTGAAGCCACAAAACTGCTGTCTGAAGCGGGAATCGAACATCTCATCGATGGTTTGGTCGATGATGATGCAATAATTGTGGAACAGAATCCTAAACATACAATAGATATCCTAAGGGAAGGACAAGTAATAACAAAAGCCATTGACAAGGAAGATTTGTGCAAAATCAAATTTGTTGATAATGCTCCAAGGTCTGTTAGATACTTCAAATATTTATCAGGTCTTTTGGAAAATCCTGTCGGCAGCATCAAAGTTCATTTTGCAGTTCCTGGAATGCATATTGTTATTTTTGAAGGTGATAAGAAATTAGCGAAAGGTCTGGTTCCTGAAAATAACCCTGTTGACAAGGTTATACGGGGTCAAATTGGTATTACAAACATGGCTTCCAAAAGCGTCGGTTTGATAGGTATCAGATTTGAGGATAATTCAGAATTTGGTCCGACTGCAGAAACATTTGATGCAACAAACATTGTTGGAGATATCTTATCTGATTATGACCATATTGAAAATTTAAAAGAAGGAGTTGTAGTATATGTCACAGAATCTAACAATGAGTCCTGATTTGGGCAAAGAAGATTGGGACCCTGATGTAATTACACGTATGATTTTTATAGGGCCTGGAGCTCATGTCAGTGAACAGGAGATTGTAAGTGAATTTCATATGCTTGGTTTGCCTCTTACAATAAAAAACACCTGTTATGGTGCCATGATTAGTGGTAAGAGTGAAGATGTCTATAAGGCTATCAAGGAAATAAGAAAAATAGATCCAAACCACATTTTCACAAAGGAAAGAGGTTTTGCTCCCGGTGATCCTAGAAGATGCAGAGGTCACAGATTCGGACCTAGGGAAGGATTCCACCAAATGGAAAAAGAGTACAGAATACTTGGTTTTGTTGCAGAAGCTTTAGAAAATCCTAAAGACGTTCAGTTAGAAGAGAAAAAACCGGTTAAAGTTGACGAATTTGAAAAAATCATGAACGAATGTTTAGAAAATAAAGAATAGGTGAAATTATGGTTAAAATTGCTGTTTATCCTCCAAATTCATTAATCTTGGCAGATTTACTTGAAAGAAAAGGTCATACTCCTTTAGTTTTACAAAAACAAATCAGACAAAAAATTAAGGATCCGGAAATTGATTCCCCTCCAATGAATATTTCAGAAGAAGACCCAATCAAAGGGCTTAAGTATGCAGCTATTGAGGTTCCTTCTGGTGTTCGTGGAAGAATGTCAATCATCGGACCACTTATAGATGAAGCGGAAGCTGCTATTGTTGTCGATGGCGCTCCATACGGTTTTGGTTGTATTGGTTGTGCCAGAACCAATGAACTGTCAATATTTTTACTAAGGAATAAGGGCATTCCTGTATTGGAACTTACATATCCTACCAATCAAGATGAAACATATGTAATGGTAAATGAAATCAACGAGTTTGTAGATTCACTTGAAGAAGCTACTGGGGAGGAATAATAAAATGGTTAAAATTGCTTTAGTTTCATGTGGAACAGAATATAGTGGAATTCAAAAGGAAATTGAAAAGGCTGCAAACAAATTTGGTGCAGAAATTGTTCTTCCTGAAATCGATTTGGATTATATTGATGAATCTTATGAGAAATTCGGGTTTTCAGCTCAAAGTTCAAGCTTAAAATTGATGATTGCAAGGGCTATGGCCATTGTTGAAGGCAGGTCCAAACCTGATGCTGTATTTATAGCAACTTGTTTTAGATGTGCCGAAGCGGCATTGGTGAGAAATGAAGTAAGACGTTTCATTCAAAACAACACCCGTATTCCAGTAGTTACATACTCATTTACTGAAAGGACAAAAGCTGATGAACTGTTCATTCGTATGGAAGCTTTGGCCACTACCGTTACACGCAGAAGTATTCTTGCACGTGAAAAACAAGAAGGCCTCACTCTCGGTTTGGACTCCGGTTCAACCACTACAAAAGCAGTTCTTATGGAAAACAATCAGGTTATCGGAACAGGTTGGACATCCACCAAGGACATCATCGAATCAGCTAAAACCGCTGCTGCTGAAGCATTCGCCAACACAGATTATGGCTGGGATGATGTTGACGGTATAGGAACAACAGGTTACGGTAGATTCACTATGGGTCAGGAATTCGGTGCAGAACTCATTCAGGAAGAATTGTCCGTAAACGCAAAAGGTGCAGTTTACCTTGCTGACTGTCAAAAAGGAGAAGCTACCGTACTGGATATAGGTGGTATGGACAACAAGGTTATTACAGTAAACAACGGTATTCCGGATAACTTTACCATGGGTGGTATCTGTGCAGGAGCTTCCGGAAGATTTTTAGACATGACTTCACGTAGGTTGGATGTAGACATTACTGAATTGGGTCCTCTCGCAGTCCAGGGTGACTGGAGAAAGGCTATGCTGAACTCATACTGTATCGTATTCGGTATTCAGGACCTTGTTACTACTCTTGCAGCGGGAGGTTCTAAAGCGGATGTTGCAGCTGCTGCATGTCACTCAGTATCAGAACAAGTTTATGAACAGCAGCTTCAGGAAATTGATATTCGTGAACCTTTAATCCAAGTAGGCGGTACAAGCTTAATATCCGGTCTTGTTGAAGCTGTCAGTGAAACCTTGGGTGGAATCGAAGTTATCGTTCCGGAATATTCCCAACACATCGGTGCTGTCGGAGCGGCACTTCTGGTATCCGGAATGGGTCACAGACATGATGACAAATAAAATTGTGAGTTGATTTGATGTTAGTTGAATGCTATGATGAAAGAGGCGCTGAAGTTTATGAAATTATCATAAAGCAAATCTTTCAAGATTTAGTTTTAGGCGCATCAGTAGAGGATTTGAAAGCTTATGTAAATCCGGATGATCCGGTATTTGTGTTAGCTATCAAAATGAAGAAAACCTCTAAAGCTATTCTTTTTGAAGATGTAGCCAATATCATGTATGTAAAAGATGAGGATATTACAAGAATCATAATCGATGATGAAAACTACCTTCCGAATATTTTAAAGCAGTTATGGAAAAGGTTTTCCAGAGATGAGATTTATCAGCCAAACAGGTATCAACTTGAAATCAATGGAGATAATTCCGATTTGAAAACAATCATTGTTGATGATCCTCATTCAAATTTACAAAGAAGAATATATGATGCGGTTTTCAGAATCTTGCCTGAAGGATTTAAAATCATTAAGGACATGTCTACTGAGAATATTGTGGCCGTAGTTGCAACTGATGAGTTAATTAAGGATGCATGGATTGAAAAGGCACATGAATATATCGATGAGTTGAACCAGGGTAAATAGAAAACTTTATATATTCGTTCGTATCAATACAAATTAACAGAGTTATATATTCGGAGAAGTGATAGTATGGCTGAACATAAAGGTTCAAGATTTGCACATATAACAAAAGCACATCCATGTTTTAATGAAAAAATGCATGATAAAGTAGGTAGGGCACATGTTCCTGTCGCACCAAAATGTAATATCTTTTGTAACTTCTGTACTAGGGATATTAACAACGAAGAAGACAGACCTGGTGTTGCAAGCTGTGTTATGAGTCCCGATGATGCAATTAAACACGTTAAAGAGGTAACTGCTGAAGGTCCAATTTCAGTTGTAGGTGTAGCGGGACCCGGGGATTCACTTGCAAATGAAGAAACTTTGGAATTCTTTGAAAAATTATCCGAAGAAGATTCAGACTTAATAAAATGTATGAGTACAAATGGGCTTTTGCTTCCAAAATATGCAGACAAGCTTGCAGAACTGGGGGTAAATTCCGTAACCGTAACAATCAATGCAATCGATCCAGATATTGCAGTTGACATTTATTCATTCATCAAATATGAAGGTAAAATCTATAAAGACTACGAAGCTGTTGAGATTTTAATCAAAAATCAATTGGACGGTGTTGAAAAGGCAGCTGCCAATGGTTTGGTAGTTAAAGTAAATTCAGTTTTAATTCCTGGATTAAACGATGAGCATATTGTTGAGATAGCTAAAGAGGTTAAAAAACGTGGTGCAGCCTTAATGAATGTTTTACCATTGATTCCTTTAGCTAAAATGAAACATTATTCACGTCCTGACTGTGCCATGATGGAAAGTGTCAGGGAACAAGTTGAAGAGATTATACCTGTATTTAGAGCATGCACTCAGTGCAGAGCCGATGCATACGGAATACCTGGTAAAAAAAGTGAAGACCATCATTTAGGAATGACTCCTCAAAGTCATTACTAACTACTTTTTTTTATTTTTATTTTTATTTAATTCATATTT
>NZ_JAZQIJ010000261.1:0-2098 GCF_045541095.1 Methanobrevibacter sp. | reverse complement strand
AAAATGGAAAAAACTACAAAAAAGACTACAAAAATGGTACAACAAAAGAACAAACCAATTAAACGACTATATAGAAAGATTATCTTATCAATTAGTCAAAAAATACGACACTATAATCTTTGAAGAAAACTACGCCAATATCAAGATTTTAATCGGAGGCGAACAAAACATGATATTTCCTCTATCGAGATTCATAAAAAGACTAAAAGACAAATTCCAACTCTACAAACCCAAAGCAAACGGCGTACAGTTCACAAAAAGCCACAATACAAGCAGAACATGCCATCACTGCGGACACATAAACAAAGAGTTAGAAGTCAAAACACGCAACTGGAAATGCCCTAAATGCGGAAAAATACTCGATAGAGACGTAAATGCCGCAATTAATATATTAAACCGCTGGTTCAACGGGGATAGCCTGAAAAATACTTAATTAACTTATTAAGTGAAAAAAATTCAGGAATCCCCACCCTCTTAGGGTGGGGTGGTTCAATTTTAAGATTTCACCAATTGCCCATTTCAAGAATTATAATTGTTGCGAATGTAAACAATTAAATAATATTAAATTCTAATTATACTTAGGTGATATGATGAGTAATGTTTTAGTAACTTATTTCTCCGCTAGTGGAGTTACAAAAAGTATTGCAGAAAAAATCGCTAGTGAAAACGGATATGATATTTTCGAAATCGAACCTGTTGAAGCTTATACTGCAGCAGACCTCGATTATATGGATAAGAATTCAAGATCAACAATTGAAATGAATGACAAATCATTCAGACCTCCAATAAAAGAAACATGTGATGTTTCAGAATATGACACAGTAGTAATAGGTTTTCCGGTATGGTGGTATACTGCACCGACAATCATTAACACATTCATAGAAAGTGTTGATTTAACAGGTAAAACCATCAAAGCATTCTGCACTTCCGGAGGATCCGGAATCGACAAATGCGTAACTGATCTTCAGAACACATACCCTGAACTTGACTTTGCAAAAGGTATGAGATTCATGGGTGATGTTTCAAAAGCTAAAGAATGGATTGAAAATGAGTAAAAAGGTAGTCCTTATAAGTTCCTCCCCGAGGAAAGGTCAAAACTCAGATACATTATGTGATGAGTTTGTAAAAGGAGCGATTGATGGAGGAAACGATGCTGTAAAATACTTCTTGGAAGACATTGAATTTTCATCATGCAAGGCCTGCTACAAATGCAAGACTCCTGAGATGAAGTGTTTTCAGGATGACGGAATTGCAGAAATTCTTGATGATATGATGGATGCAGATGTAATAGTCTATGCAACTCCTGTGTATTACTTTGAGATGTGCGGGACCCTGAAGATGTTTTTCGACAGATGTTATCCTATATTCCGCCACCTTGACAGCAAGGATTACTACATCATTCTGGCTGCAGGAAGTGATTGCGGTGATGCGATAACTGGTCTTGAAAGCTTTATCAAGTTTTCAATTAATCCAAAAATCAGGAAAGTTTTTAAAGCTTTGGGAAATGCAAAATCCCAAAAGCATTTGTTGGAGGAAGTGTTTGAAGCAGGCAAAAACTGCTAAAAACTTTTTTTAATTTTGTATTGAAATTGTAAAAGAATATAAAAAAAGAAGCATGAAATTAATCATGCTTCAATATTATTTTAAGACTTTTCAGGTCTATTTTCTGGTCATTGTAGTTGACCCGCCGAGAGCACCAATTTCCATTAATGCCAATATTGGATTTCTAGAAATGATTGTTGCATCTTCATCACTCTTGTTTTCCGCATCATTGCATGTGATAGTGGTCTTTGATGATTCGCTTTCGTCATCATCCGAGATGATGTTTAGGTCGTGGGTCTCGATATCTGATATACTTAAGTCAGTATCGTCATCATTGTCTGATGCACTCACGGCCGATGCAGGAAGAATTAAGCAGATAAATGCAAGTATTGCAAGTATTTTCCTTTTGGATGTCATTTTCAGGCCTCCCTAATTTTTCTATTTTTTCAACATTTTAAAATGCAAGTGTTTAATTTCATAAATTAAATTTATTTCGTTAGTTAATTATATAAATAAGCCTTTATATAAAGTTTTTCGAATGTAAGTGCTCACTTCT
>NZ_JAZQIJ010000260.1:0-3596 GCF_045541095.1 Methanobrevibacter sp. | reverse complement strand
TTTCTGAAGATGGTAAATTCAAAGCTAATTCATCAACCGCTAAATTCACTATCTCCAAATATGCTTCACAAGTAAGCATTTCTGTTGGAGAAAGCTACAATGTTGGTGATGATTTCACAATTGCCATTGTAAACAACACTGCTGCTAGTGTAACCATTAATGGTAATGTATACGCTGTTAAAGCTGACGGTACTGTTGATGTTGACACTACAAAATTGGCAGCTGGCGAATACACTGTTGTTGCAAGTATTGCTGAAAACGATAAGTATTTGGCTAACTCTTCAACTGCAACATTTAAATTAAGTAAAGTTGAAACTCCTGCAAATGACACTACAATTCCTGTAGATGGTGCTGCAAAAGAGTCTAAAATACCAACTTACTCAATCAACTTACCTAATGATGCAACAGGTACCTTGACTGTCACTATAGATAATAAAAACTATACTGCAATTGTGACTAACGGTAAGGCATCTGTAAGTGTGCCTAATTTACCTGCGGGAAACTACAAAGTTACTATTGCATACTCTGGTGATGACAAATATTCACCAATAGTTAAAAACACTACCACAACTGTTGTTGTTGATCCAAAAGTTGTTGCAAAACAGACATCTGCTTTATACACTGCCAAATACTCAGTAACCGTTTACGGTAAAGACGATAAGGTTGCCAAAAACACAAATGTAGTATTCTATATTAATGGTAAAAAGGTTAAAACAGTTAATACCAGCACAAATGGTGTTGCAACATTTAACATACCATCTAACTATTTACCTAATAAGAAATACACAATAAAAGCTGTTGCTTTAGGCAAATCCGCCTCTAAAAAAGTAACCATAAAACAGATTGTAACCCTTAAAACAGTTAAGTTTAAAAAATCAGCTAAAAAAGCTGTTGTTTTAACCGCTACACTTAAAAAAGTCAATGGTAAATACCAAGTTGGTAAGAAAATCACATTCTACTTCAAAGGTAAAAAGGTTAAAACAGTTAAAACAGGTAAAAAAGGCGTTGCAAAAGTTACCCTTAAAAAGTCACTTTACCGCAATCTTAAAGTCGGTAAAATTGTTTCTTATAAGGCAGTATACTTAAAAACAAAAGTTGTAAAGAAAGCAGAAATTAAAAAATAGAGGAATTCATTTCCTCTTTTATTTTTTTTTTAAATTTCTAAAAAACTTATTAGTCAATTGCTATTTTTTCAATAATTTATACAATATTTAATATTTTTTAAGTTTTTTCTGAATATTATGGGAGTGTAAAAAATTTAACTGAGGGTATAACATTCATTGTATGTAACTTTTACTATTTTTATGGGCAGTAATTATTGTAAAACTGCTGGAATTAATTGTTATTCTAATGCCATCAACATTAACATAATAATTTTTGCCTTCTTTAGTAACAACGGCATTATCCTGTTTCAATTTTGAAATACAATAATTCACAGGTTCTTCACTGATTCCCAAATTTTTCTGTATTCTTCCGATTCCCATTTCGGTAGTATGAATCTTGTCAACATTTTCAAGTAAAGTTCTCTTGTGCATTTCATCACCCATTTTTTGCATCTTAGTATTGTCTATAACTATTTATTTATATGTCGCATACCTATTTAGTATTATGTCATTTTTAAAATTTATTCTTAAAAATCCATTCAGGAGGCGAACCAGTGCAATTCTGGCAATTGTAGGTATTGCAATTGGAATAGTAGTAATAGTCGCTCTTGGTGGAATCACAGATGGGTTAGTAAATACCTTTGAAGATACAATTCATGCGGGAGGTGCTGATTTTTCAATTTCCGGAAAGGAAACTGGAGATTCTGCATATGGAACCAACACCATCGATGCAAACTGGACTGAAAAGATTGCAAATGTCTCAGGTGTTGAGGAGGCATATCCGATTTATGTTGTACTGACTTCGGTTGGAGACGATTATATGAATACTGTGATTGGAATTGATCCTAACGGCACTACCTTGGCAGACATTTCCATGAAGGAAGGAAGACTCTTCAAGGACAATGAATCAGAAGCAATTATGGGAGAAATCTATGCCGATGACAATGACTATAAGGTTGGAGATTCCATCAAAATCGACGGTGAAGAGTTTGAGATAGTGGGAATCTATGAAACCGGGGACCAGAATATGGCCGGAGGAGTGTTTACTTCAATTTCCAAGGTGGGGGAACTGATGGATGATGAGGATTCAATCTCAAACATCTATGTTAAAGTCGAAAAAGGCGAAGACCCTCAGGTCGTTGCAGACAGAATCGATGAGAAATACGGTGATGATATAGCAACAATAACCTCAGTAATGGAAATGCAGCAGATGGGAGACATGCTCAACATGCTTCAGGCATCTACATGGGCAATTTCACTTCTGGCAATTGTTGTCGGAGGTCTTGGAATCATCAACACAATGCTGATGTCAGTGTTTGAAAGGACACGTGAAATAGGAGTTTTAAAAGCTGTTGGATGGTCAGACAGGAAGATCCTCACAATGATTGTCGGGGAATCTTTGGTCATTACAATCGTCTCTGCAATCATCGGATCTGTAATCGGATTTTTGGCATGCACACTCTTAGGTCCGCAGATGGGAATCAACCCTCTATTTACACCTAAGATATTCATCCAGGCATTTGGAATTGCAATTATCGTTGGAATCATCGGAGGACTTTATCCTGCAATAAAGGCGGTAAAACTGCCTCCGACAGAAGCGTTGAGGTATGAGTAAGGTGAAACTATGAATGCGGTAGAAATAAAGGATTTGTATAAAAGCTATGAAGTCGGCAAAATCAAGGCATTGAACGGAATCAACCTCACAATCGCCGATGGGGAATTTGTATCAATTATCGGTCCGTCAGGTTCCGGCAAATCAACGCTGTTGAACATGCTTGGTGCACTGGACGTTCCGGATTCAGGTTCAATAAGCGTTGCAGGCCATGATTTAAAGACTTCCAAAAAGTTAAATGAGTTTCGAGCTGAAAGCATTGGATTCATTTTCCAGTTGCATAATCTGATTCCAAACATTTCTGTTGCGGAAAACATTGAAATTCCGATGTTTACCCAAAAGTTGTCATCAAAGGAAATGAGAAATCGTGCATTGAAGTTGCTTGACGATGTGGGCCTTAAGGACAAGGCAGACATGCTGCCGAACAAGTTGTCAGGCGGTGAACGTCAAAGGGTAGCAATTGCCCGTGCACTTGCAAATAATCCTTCAATAATATTGGCAGATGAACCAACAGGATCACTGGATTCAAAGACAAGTAGCAAAATCCTCAAGCAACTAATCGATTTGCATAAAGATAAGAATGTAACATTGATTATTGTAACTCATGATATGGATGTGGCCAAACTTGCAGACAGGGTTATTGAAGTTCTTGACGGTGAGATAATATCTGCAGGTGATGAATCATTGATATACAGTAAAATTGATGTTTAATATTTCAATTTTATTTCTTTCTTTTTTTGGCTTTGTAGAAATCCTATTTGATTTTTGCAAAAATTTTTTAAAAATCTATTTTTATTTCTATTTTTACTCAAAATCTCTTAAAATAATCTAATTATTATTTATTTTAAGTTACACTTGAAATTTCACATCGATTAGAAAAA
>NZ_JAZQIJ010000259.1:0-8423 GCF_045541095.1 Methanobrevibacter sp. | reverse complement strand
CAAAAATATTGCAAGAATACCATGACCTCTTAGGTCATGGATGAATTGCACAAAAAATTACTTATCAAATGCTCTCTGAAGAACTTTAAATACCAATGAAATCTAAACTAATAAATGACAAAGTTAATCAAAACTTTTTTTCAACGATAACCAAGTTTAAAAAAGCAAAACATTAACATTTTTGTCTGAACCCATGGGACGAGGGAGATAGCCTAGGATAATATCAAATAACCAACGATATATAATAAAAAACCTAGGAAATCCTCAACTTCAATAAGTTGAGGTAGTTCAAGAACTATTTCAATACACGATGCATGACAAAGCCGATGAATTTTGAAAATACCGTCTTGAAAAATCCAAGCTTTACATCCGGTGAAAAGTCATGGTTTACAAGACCTGTGCTGTACCAGAACTCCTTGTCTGCCTCAATTGGATTTGATGATGTGGCCATTACCTTCCATACATTGAAAAACACTATATCTGAAAGCTTTGGAGAGCGCAGCTTATTGTCAGAGGCGAATTTAAGTGCAACCTTGTCAATTTCTCTAAATTCAGACAGATCCTTACCACCCACTGCAATGGCTATCTTATGGGTTCTGTTTACGCCCCAGTGCCTCAAGGTTTCATCTATGTATTTTGCAACCTTTTTATGGCCGGCTCCGGCTGTTGTTACAACGACAAGGGCTTTTTTGGTGAAAAGTTCCGGCCTGTGGAAAAGATATGCTGTGTGGTCAAAGAAGTTCTTTAAAAGGGCGGTCACGTTCATCGCATAGACCGGAGAGCCTATGATTATTGCATCGCAGGATTTCATCTTCTCAACTATCGGATTAACCTTGTCATAGTCAGGACATTCCTTTTCACCTTCCTCAATGCATTTAAAGCATCCCCGACACATGGGAATCCTCTCACCAATCAAAAACACCTCTTCAAACTCACCGTCAAGACTGTTTTTGACCTGATTTATGACACCATAGGTATTTCCCAGCCTTGGTGACCCGTTTATAATCAAATATTTCATTTTACTCACCTACCTTTACAGAATCGAATATGATTTTCATCTGCCTTTCGCTTTTATCAGCAAGATCCTTCAGGAATTTTTCATCATCTTCAGGATAGTTTATTATGAAATGCTCAACCATGAGAAAAAATCCGTAGTAGTAAAAGGACTCAGCAAGCTGTCTTGAGTCTGCATCCGGCGTGATTACCCCTTTCGCCTTCATCATCTCAAACAGTTCGACCCATCCGCTGACCGGCGCTTCAACCATTACTGTTTTTACGTAGTTTCTGATTTTTTCGTTGTGATACATTTCGATTAGAACAAACCGGGTAATTTTTAGCATTTTCTGGCTTTTGAGTTTTGATGCGTACAGCTCAAGACCTGCACGGTAGAAATGCTCGATTCCCTCATCGAGATTTTTTCCGGCCTCATCGTTTGGAATCTCATCCTCGGTCATTTTCGAAACGTAATAGTCAAGGATTGCATCCAGAATAGCTTCCTTGCTTTTGTAGTGATTGTATATTGAGCTTTCTTTTATTCCGACTTCACGTGCAATCTGGCGGATTGAAACGCCGCCATAGCCATGTTCGGAAAACAAATCTACTGCCACATTGAATATTTTTTCCTTGTTGTTCATGCTATCTGCCTAACGCTTGTTAGTTAAACTTTTGGATTTTGAATATTTAAAACTAACGGTCGTTAGTTTACATCAGATATTCAAAAACTGAACATACGACCAAAATATTTATAACAATAGTTATACTTATATATTAATCAGAAAAAACAGATAACTATTAACATAATCCAAAGAGGCGGACAATGGAAAAACGAACTGGACTTTTATCAAACCTTGTAATATGGTTCGGAGTTGCAATTTCAGTTTCGGAAATCGAAGCGGGAATCGAAATCGGAGCCGCATCACCATTAAGTTCTCTCTGGCTTCCATTGGTGCTCGGCCACCTGCTTGGAGGAGTGCTTCTGTTTCTGGTAGGATACATAGGAGCATCCGTCAGGAAAAACGCAATGGAGGTAACCTCATCCGCCTACGGAAAGTACGGATCAAAGTTTTTTGCAGTCCTCAACGTGATGCAGCTTGTGGCATGGATTGCAGTGCTGAACGCACAGGGAGCATCAGCCCTTGAAAGCCTTAACCTGCCGATTTCCTTTGCGGCGACATGCATAATACTTGCTGCCCTTATCGCAGTGTGGGTTTATCTCGGACTTCAGAAGGTTACAAAAATAACCACAGCAGTCATGACAGTGCTGACAGTGCTTCTTGTGATACTTACATTCAAGCTGTTCGGACTCGGCTCTGCAAACGCCGTAACACACACAATAGCAACGCAAAGCCTCGGATTCTGGAACATATTTGAAATATCAATAGCCATGCCAATATCCTGGTTTCCGGTAATTTCAGACTACACCAAAGAAGTTGAAAAGCCCCTTGAGGCAACAGCAGTCTCCGCCATTGCATATACCCTTGCAAGCCTATGGATGTATTTCATCGGAATAGAAATTGCAGGCATAGGGCCAAACTACACAATCGCACAGTCCATTCTTTTGGCAAACCTCGGAACTGCAGGAATCATAATTGTAGTTCTCTCAACCGTTACAACAAACTTCATGGCCGCAAACTCAGCCGGAGAATCATCAAAGGTCATCTTAAACAGATTAAATCCGAAAACAGTAGGAGTTGTGGTTTGTGCAATAAGCGCCGCTCTTGCAATATCAGGAATCATGGACCACTACATCGACTTCCTGTATCTGATAGCTTCAGTGTTCGCTCCGATGGCGGCTGTGCTTCTGGTTTCATTTTATGTAACAAAATCCGATTCAGGCGACAGAAGGATATGGTACTGGAACATGTTTTCATGGCTTGCCGGTTTTATCGTCTACAACATTACAATAAATCTTGATTCAATATTTTTAGGCCCGACCCTTCTTTCAGTTATCGTATCGGCAGTTCTTGCATATGCGGGAGCATTTCTATTTAAAAAAAATTAAAATAACTTAAAATTATTTTTTAAGTTCATTATCAAATATCAAAATTCGTTTTTCCAAATAATATTAAACTAGAAATTCAATTACATCATCGAAAGTTTCATTTTTAGATGCAAACTCCGATAATGATTTATGATTTTTTCAGAAGTTTTCGCGGAGGTCTTTTTGCTTGAGAAAAACACTAACCAGTTACTTTACTAAAAAAATAATTAAATTTATATACGGCATTCCATAAAGCATTTAAACAGAGAATTATCTCCAATGAGGAAACTCTCAAATATTGATTATGTAATTTAATGTCTAATGGGCGGTATTGTAGGATTTAATCCTGCAATATAGACATTGAAAAACTATACACCCATAATCAAATGAATCATAAACTATTTTTGTATTTTTAGTTATATATTGAAAAATTTCATTGAACTACCTCAACTTATTGAAGTTGAGGATTCCTAGGTTTTTTATTATATATCGTTCGTTATTTGATATTATCCTAGGCTATCTCCGCCGTCCCATGGGTTCAGACAAAATGTTAATGTTTTGCTTTTTTAAACTTGGTTATCGTTGAAAAAAGTTTTGATTAACTTTGTCATTTATTAGTTTAGATTTCATTGGTATTTAAAGTTCTTCAGAGAGCATTTGATAAGTAATTTTTTTGTGCAATTCATCCATGACCTAAGATGTCATGGTATTCTTGCAATATTTTTGATAAATTCCAAATCCGGATAACTCTCATTCCATTGCGGTTTGAATTCACTGTTTTTGATTGAAACAATTATGTTTCTGTAGAATTTCAAAATGTCTTTTGACTCATTTATCTGAGCTTTTCTTAATCTAATCATTTGAGTCATTTTCAAGGTATTTTAGGGTTAGCTTGCATTCGCTCATGCATTTGGTGCATCCGAGTCCTGCCTTGTACTGGCCGATTATATATTCGCTGCAGGCTTCAATGTCGATAATGTCTGATCTGTTGAGTCGGTCATTCCACTTTTGCGGATTGATTGCATCAACTGGGCACGCTTCCTGGCAGTTTGTACACTCATCGCACTCTGAATCGGTTATTGGCTGGTCAAAATCCAAGGGCATGTCTGTTAAAATGGCTCCAAGTGCTACTGCAGAGCCATATTCCGGTGTTACAAATAAGGCTGAGCGTCCAATCCATCCAAGTCCGGATTTTGTTGCAATGGTTTTGTAGGGCAGTATGCTTAGAAGTTTTTTCATGTCACATTCATTTCTAGTCATTGTCAGTGCAAATGCATCATATCCCTGGTTTTTTATAAATTCTTCGCCTTTAAGTGACATTTCGGTCAGTTTGTCAATTTGGCCGTGAAAGCATTTCCAGTATGCCTCATAGTCTTCATCCTTGACAAGCTGCATCGCCTCTTTTGGAAGTTTTAAAACGATGCTTATCCCATTAGGCAAGTCAATAAACTCACTTGCAAGGCCATGGACATCTGCAAAACCGACTTTGCTTGCCCCCAAACTTTTCAAATAAGATTTAATATCATTCACTTCAGACATATTATTTCATATTTAAAAGGTTACATATAAATGATGGTGTAATGAATTTCATACTTAAACACTTATAAATAAGGAAGTTAAATATTTATTGTAGTGATAAAATGAAAGATATTGATGTTTTAATTGAAGCTTTACCATATATTAAGAAGTTTCATCATAAAAAAATTTTAATCAAATATGGCGGACATGCTATGATAGATGAGGAAGCTAAATCATCTACTGCCCGTGATATTGTTTTACTCAAGTATGTAGGAATGAAACCGATTATTGTTCACGGTGGAGGTCCGGAAATCTCAAGAGCAATGGATAAGTTCGGTATTGAATCAAAATTCATTCAAGGTTTAAGGGTAACTGATGAGGAAGCCATGAAAATTATTGAAATGGTTCTTGCAGGTAAAATCTCATCAGAAATTGTATCAGAAATCATCAAACATGATGGTGATGCAATAAGTTTGTCTGGAACAGATTCAAGTCTGATTTATGCTCATAAAAAGCCTTTAAGTAAAATAGATGAGGAAATTGTTGATTATGGACTGGTTGGTGAAGTTGACAGAATCAACACTGACTTATTGGAAATGTTTTTGGATAATGATATCATTCCGGTCATATCACCGATTGGTATCAATGAAGTCGGTCAAAGTCTAAATCTGAATGCGGATACTGCCGCAGGTGAAGTGGCGGGCGCTTTGGATGTTGAAAAGTTGATTATTTTAACTGACGTTCCTGGTGTTTTAAGAGACCCTTCAGATCCTTCAACACTGATTCAAAAAATAAAAATTTCAGAAATTCCAGACCTGGTTGAACAGGGTATCATTTCAGGCGGAATGATTCCAAAAATAGAAACCTGCGTAAAGGCTATAGAAAATGGTGTTAAATCATGTCATATCCTGGATGGAAGGGTTAAACATTCATTGCTTATAGAAATCTTTACAACAGATGGCATAGGAACTATGATTTATAAATAGTTCCATTTTCAATCTTCAAGTTCTGTTATGAATAACGGAACTTTGTCTTCTCTTTTTTCAAATCCGCAATATTCATAGAATCTGCTTTTTTCATGCATTGTAATGACAGCTATTCTTTGATAATCTTTGTAGTGCTGCTTTACCTTTTCAACAAGATTTTTTCCAATTCCTTTAAGTTGGTATTCCGGTTTTACAAGCAGATAATTGATGTACGCGTTCATAACTCCATCGTCCATAGCTGAAATTAATCCGACCAGTTCATCCCCGTCCCATGCGGAATAAACGCAGTTGTAGTTTTTCATTGCAATGACAAGTTTTTCGGGAAATTCTCCGGAAGACCATTCAACAGACTTGAAAAGTTCTTCCAATTCCCTTTTTGAAAAGTTGTGTGTGTTTTTGTATGTTATGTTCATAGTATCTATACTTTAAACATTTTTCTGAGTTCTCTTCTAAGCAGTTTCCAGCCGTTAACTCTTGGAAGTTCATCAAGTGCAAATATTTTCCTTGGAACCTTATATCTTGACAGGTTTTCACGGGCGTATTTTATAAGGCCTTCATCATCTGCTTCATCTTCCCAGACAACTGCAGCAACAGGTATCTCTCCTCTGTGGCAATCGTTTATGCTGAAGATTGCAATCTCTTTAACTGCAGGATATTTGATTAAAACTTCTTCCACTTCTGTTGGATAGATTTTCCATCCGCTCATTACGATCATGTCTTTTTTACGGTCAGTGATGAACAGACGATTGTCCTCATCCAAATATCCGATATCTCCAGTTAAAAACCATCCATCATCCAAAAATGCCACTTTGGTTTTCTCTTCATTTCCCCAGTATCCTTTAGCGACAGCAGGTCCTCTAAGTGCAATTTCGCCCTGTTCGTATTTTGGCAATATTTTTGATGAATCAACTTCATCGACGATTTGAACCTCGGAAAAGCACACTGGATGACCTACACTTTCAAATCTGTCTGCTTCCCAGTAGTCTTCAGGTCTTATGACAGTTCCGGTTCCGATTACAATGGTTTCAGATAGTCCGTAAGCATTGATGATTGGTATTTGGTAAGTCCTGTGAAAATCCCTCCAAATTTTTTTGTGAAGAGGTCCTCCACCTGATATGATTTCACGAACGGTTTTCAGATGTTTACGAGCATCCATTGTTGTAAGTGAATGTATTACAGGAGGCATTCCTGTTAAAACGGTTACCTTTTCTTTTTCACATAATTCAAGATATTCGTCAATATTGAACTGTTCAATTAAAATGTAATATGCTGCTGCCCTTAAAGCGGATATTGCCCATGAAAGTCCAACATGAGCCATAGGATAAATTCCTAAAAATACGTCATCCTGTTTAAGTGTCAAAACGTCGCATTCATTGTGTATTGCAGAAAAATAATTTCCATGTGTAAGCATAGCTCCTTTTGGTTGGCCTGTGGTTCCTGAAGTGTATTGAAGTTGGCACAGATCATCCCAATCGGTATTTTCGGCAGGAAGAACTTCACAGTCCTTATAACTGTAAACATTTTCGGGAATGTATGTTTCAATTTCAATTATGCCGTTTGCATCGCTGTCGGTTATCATCACTTTTGCTTTGGAATCTCCTGCAAGGTATTCCAGTTCCACTGCGGTCATGATTCTGTTTGTAGGAATTGCTATTGCTCCGATTCTCCATATTGCGAAAAGTGAAAAAAGGTATTCTTCGGAGTTTGCAAGATAGATTAATACTCTGTCGCCTTTGTTTATTCCCATATCTTTCAGGTTACGTCCAATTTCTGATACTATTGATAATATTTCACCGGAGGTGTATTTGTTTCCGGTTTTTGGGTTGTATAATACGTCCTTGTCTAGTCTTTTTGAATTTGCATCTAAAAAAGTGGTAATGTTTAACATTATATTAACTCCTTGACTATAGCTTTTGTAACTTCCATTGTATTTGAATCTCCGCCCAAATCAGGTGTTCTGATTTTGCAGTCTGCTATTACCTTTTCAACGGCATTCTTGATTTCATTTGCGATTTTCCATTCTCCCAAATAGTCAAGCATCATTGAGGCAGAAAGTATCATTGAACATGGATTTGCAATGTTTTTTCCTGCAATATCCGGCGCAGAACCGTGAACAGGTTCAAACAATCCGTTATGGTCACCGATGTTTCCTGATGGTGCAAGTCCGAGTCCTCCTATAAGGCCGGCACTTTCATCAGAGAGAATGTCTCCAAACAGGTTGCTTGATACTATTACATCGAAGTTTTGGGGCTGGGTTATCAGATACATTGCCATTGCATCAACATAGTAATCTTCGGTTTTAATTTGAGGATAATTCTTTGCAATGTTGTAGAATGATTCCTTAAAAACGCCATCTGTTTTTTTGAGCACATTGCTTTTGTGGACGCAGGTTACCTTTTCCTGGCCTCTTTTTAGGCACAGGTTGAAAGCGACCTTTGATATTCGCTCAGATGCTTTTCTTGTGATGATTCTCTCTGCAATCATCTTTTCTTTGTTACCATATTCCTTTTGAGAATAAAGGCCTTCGGTATTTTCCCTCACGATTACGAAGTCAATGTCATCACGAATGCAGTTAACACCTTTATATGATTTTATTGGTCTGATATTTGCATAAACGTTAAGTTCCTTTCTTAGATTTATTATTGGGCTAGGCTGACCTGGTGTTGATGTTGACGCTCCAAATAGAACTGCATCACTGTCATTTGCTATCTTTACTGTTTCTTCAGGCAGTGTTGTTCCATTTTTGTTGAAACATTCAAAACCTGCTTGTCCGTATTTGAAACTGAAATCCAAGTTCAGTTTGTCGAGCAGATATTCGCAGGCTGACATTACTTCTTTTCCTATTCCATCTCCACTTATTATTGCAAGTTTATACATTATTTCACTTTTGCTAAATTGTTCGTATATTAATAATATTAATTTTTAATTATATAGCAATT
>NZ_JAZQIJ010000258.1:0-18452 GCF_045541095.1 Methanobrevibacter sp. | reverse complement strand
AGGTAAAACTATATATTTAAATGATATGCCTAATTTAAATGAAATATCAAAACAAACATTAAATTTTAAATCAAATTGAAGGTTTGATAATAAAATAAGACTCATTAATATGAAAAAAATTGTTAAATAAAAAAAAAGAAGTAAAAAAAGTAATCCTATTTGATTACTTTACTTTTGATAATTTCCACTCTTTTGAGAGGGTATATTTTTTTAGCATTGTGGTAAATTTCAGATGCTAATTTACCGTTTACAACAGTTTTAATTAAATCATCGAATGATTTTTCTGCTGCATTTTCAACGAGTAAATCTTCGATTACACTTCTCATGTATCTTTGTTGGGAAGATTTAGCTCTTCTGACAGTTACGGCCAATACTTGTAATTTTAATCTACGGTCATCTTTAGTTTTAACAACTGCGGAAGCATCGATTCTGGAAGTTCCTCTTCTAATCATACTTCTTACATAATCAGTAGTTGTTTTGTGTCCGGTGAATTTGGTGTTTGCCACATCACCTGCAACATTGTCAATTTCAAACCTGAGTTTGATGTATTGTTTTGAGAAATCTCCGGTTAATTCTCTCATAGTAACTTCTACGCCTCTTCCAATGAGAAGTTCTGGATCTTTTGCAGGAGTTTCTCCAATTTCTTTATCTTCAAAGTTTACTGGTGTTTTAATAGTATACCAGGATTTTTCTTTCCATGTATCACGTACTCTACGTCTTGATTTTGCTTTTGCCATTATATCAACCGTTTTAAATTTATAATTTATTATATTTAGTAATTTAGCGTTTCGCCATTTAATTTTAAAAATAGTCCCAGATTATTTAGTTTATACTATAATCTACAAAATAAACCTTAAAAATGATTTCAAATGATTTTAGATTTAAAATCAGATATTAGACTATTGTGAGCTCTGCTCACCTTATTTAAAGAAATATTTGTAATTAAGTTTTAATTTATTAAAACCCGCCCATAAAGGTTATAGATAGTTATTTTATTCATGATATATAAATATTATTGAAATTTTAAAATTTAGTCAAAAAAAGTGGTCTTGAAAAAATAAATAAATTTCAAAACCGAAATTTTTGACCATGACCCTGCAGTGAAAATGATACCCGTCAGAGATTCAGATTATGTGAAAAAAATCCTGAAAAATCAAAATTTCACTTATACAATAGAAAATTAAAAAAGCTCATAAAATCCTTAAAATAAAAAAATAAAGAAAAAAAAGCAATAAAAAATTGATATACAATAGACAATTTTTTATGTATACAATATATTTTTTTAATCATTGCAGCCGATTAATGCTATTGGGACATACCTCTTGAACTTTTCAGAATCCTTGAAATCAATGCTTTTAACAGCATCCTTACTTGTCTTTTTATTATTCATTGAAAGCATGGTATGTGTATTAATATAACCCCTTTCTTTGATTAACTGGAGTAGTCTTTTGCCATAGGTTAACTCAGGATCCACAATGCGGTCATGCATTATCTTTAATGTGAGGTATTCGTTTATTCCCAAAACATCACACATTCCGTACATCTCATTAATGATTTCTGCAGCCCAACTTTGAAGTGTAACTTCCTCACCATCCCTTAAAAGCCTCATTTCATCATCATAAGCTTTTTCGGCAGTGTTTTCTTCATTAATATGTGCTTCCTTTTGCCAATCAGGATAATCTGATTCATTTTTAATGAGCAGATAAATCAAAAACAAATGCAAAAATTTCATATCACACTTAATTAATCCGCATTTATAAAATGGATTGATATCCAAAGTCCTAATCTCAATATATTCAATGCCGTCATTGGAAAGTGAATTCAGGTAATCCTTAGGGTCAGAAGGTTTCAGTCTGATTTGAGTGTACAGCTCTTTAGCCTCAGAGAGATCTCCATCATCAATGAATGACTGCACATCATGGGTAAACGCATCAACATCATCATATGAAGGGTACAATTCCTTCAGATTCTTATATCCGCAAGAAGCATTCCTAAATGACGGCCCTTTGGTTGAATAGTAGCTTCCATAAGCGTCACGGGCATCCATCAAATGAATGCAGTCGGATGAAAATGTGGCGTGTGAACCAATGGAACATCCAGTGAGATATATTATTAACCAGCAGTAACGCAAGTAATTTCTAGCGATCTTAAGATATACCTGGTCTTTGAAAAGCCTAAAACTTAATTCAGAGCCGGTTATCTTATGCAATTTCTGCAAAACAACGTCTGAAAATGAAAAATTAAAATGAACTCCTGAAATCATCTGTTTTTTAAGACCATACTTGCGTGCCAACGCTTCACGATACTTTTGGGATTCTGCACCCTCTTCCGAGTATTGTGCAATCGGTATCTGATTGGAATATGGCAAAATACATGGGATTGACTGAAACCAGAGGTATTCATCGTCTGGAAGGGATGCGTTTACAACATCCGCCAATAGTGAAAATATGTCAAACGCTTCGTCAAGTGAGTCGAAAGTTGGAGTGATTATCTCAATTTGGCTTTCTGAAAAATCAGTAGTCACAAGAGGATTTGTCAACTTATCGCCAAAAACTTCAGGATGAGGAGTCAGTGACAGTTCACCGCGGGAATTTGCCCTTAAACTCTCCCATTCAATTCCAAATGAACCTGCCAAAATTTCATCAGTCGGCAGTTTAGACAGATATTTTAAATCCATTTATACTCCCCTTATGGTTCCGTAATCTCTGATCAGTTTTTCGATTTTTATTCCTTTTTGAATTGAGTTTATAATGTCCTTACCTGGATTTGTATGTCTTTTAACTCGATTGTATAAAGGTTTTAGGAATATTTCTTCACCCATAGCTCTTTTTTCAAGACCTGACTTTGCAATATCCAAAATATCTTTAGACAGTGTACATAATTCTGATTTATCAATAAAAGATGGAATTTCATCATAAACCAACAGTTTTCTTAGTTCGCCTGCTGTATACCCTTTATGATATATTACATCATCATCATTTATTAACTCTTCCAAATCATCAAGTCTCTCCTTAAGGCCCAGATGAAATGCGGCTACAGTCATTGAATCCTTAATCGGTTGTGTGCAAACGCTTCTGAATTCAACTGTACCTCTAAAAGTCAAATTAATGAATTTAAATGGTCTCAAATATTTAATATCACTTAAGCATGGTCTGATATCGATTGTTTTGTATGTTCCGTTATCATATATTTCGCCTTTGACATATTCCCTTTTGAAATAATCGATCAGATTCATTGTTTCAAAGTTTATATATGCCCCATCACGCATTACGCAATAGATGTTTAAAGACTCAAGATAACAGCACAGATCATCGATATCTTTAAAATCCACATCATACATTCCAATGTTGTGAGGATTGACACCATGAGTGGAGTATTCCCATAAATCATCCCTAAAGCATGTTTTGTGATTATTGGCCTCAAAAAGTACTGAATTGGAAAAAAGCAAAGCTTTAATTGGTTCTATTTTTGAAAAGACATTGATTGTCCTGACCAGATCATCCCTAAATACATCCAACTGTACCTGTGAAGCGGATGAAAACATACCATATTCAGGATATCTGTGAAAATAAAAATGCATATTCTTATAATTTCTAAAAGATTTCAAATGATGATAAAGCATCAAATACCTTTCTGACGGTATAGGCAATGTCTTATTGTATTTTCTGTAAGGATTTATTCCCATGCCGGTCAAAGTATGATTGTATCGCTCAAATGCCTCTTTGGTAAATGCATAATACTCACTAAAGCGTTCGTTTATGGAAAACAGGTCCTTTTCCTTGCCCATTGCAAATTCAATATTGTTATATGAACAGTCATAACAGACGATATCATCATTCTGTTTGTTTTTCATGGCAAATACATTACCATCATAGTCTATTCCATCATTATCGAAGTTATAAAAATGTTTTTTAAATTTTTCTGTTACATTGTGGACAACATCGAAATCTACTGCTTTTTTGTCTAGGTTTATTATCGGAATTTCTATTTCAATACCGATGAAGTTTTTAACTTGATTTGTTGGTTTAATGAACTCATCATATAATTTATTTCTAATCATATCATGAGTAATTTGTCCCCCTTCCATATTTAATCTCCATGAAGTGATTTTATATGATCTTCCATAATTTTTAAGTGCTTTTCTGTGAAAACAAACTCATTTTCATGAGGTTCGCTTTCAAAAACGATTTGACCGTCAACCAATGCAAACAGTTTATTCATTTCAACTTCCATCCAGTTTTCATCGTCAGTCAGTGGTGTGGAAGCAATCATAAATCCGTCTTCATTGTTGAGATAATATAGAGTTTCTCTCATATTTGAATGAATATATGTCAAATCGCCATCATAAATCATTAAATTCAGCTTATTATCTTTAGATAAGTCCGCTATTAATTCGTTTAATAAGTTGAAACGTTCCCTGATTGTTGACAATCCCCCTTTGGTCTTTTCAAACTTATTAACCTCATCAATTATATATAAAAGTATCCGCTCAGAATCAGTATCGCCGCTTTCTTTATCAACATATTTGTTAAGTTTAGGATAATCAAAGATTGTACCGTTATGTATCAACATCCATGAGCGATTATTGTCATCGGCTTCAATAAATGGGTGGCAATTGGGAGATATAATTTCACCCATTGTGGCCAATCTGATGTGAGCGAACACATTTTTTCCAACTACAGGATTAGACAATATATCTTTAAGGTGTTCACTACATGATGCTTTTACAGGCTCTTTATCTATAACAAATTCATCGGATTGCATATTAGCCAATCCCCATCCATGCGGATGATCTTCAGAGTGATTATAAAAACATTCAAGGCACTGGTTTATTTGTTTTGGCTTATCTGAATTAAAACAAAAAATCTCACACATAATATATTATCCTCCCATAACTTTTATCAATGCAATTGTTAAAATTGCATAACTATTGTTATATAACTTATGTTATATAAATCTTGTTGAAAAAAAAAGATGTTAATTTCTCATGAAATTAACATGATCAATATATCTATTTAACACTTCGTCGATTGGACCTTCATCCATTACCAGTTTCAAATCAACGTTTTCCGCTTTGATTTTAGATTTAAAACCATATTGAACAGCAATCAAAACATCACAGTCACTGCAAGCTTTTATTACTTTCCCACCCTGATGCTTTGAATCCTCGGCAATTTCAACAGTCCTCATCTCAACAAAGCTTAAATCATCATCATAATCATAAACATATACTGATTTGCCTTTCCCAAGGTGCAAATCAACATTTTCACCATCAGATGATACAACAGCCAAACGCATTTTAATCCCTCACTTTCTTAATGATTTTTGCGACATTGCGTCCGAACAGTCTTATTGTTTCTATTCCTTCCTCGTCTTCAAGCGCAGTTCCTTCAGGCCCTGCAATGACCATGTTCCAGTAGGTACTGCCCGCTACAATCATGTTGTTGATTGCAAAAAACATGAGCATTTCCTGAAGGGTCAGTGTCACCCCTCCACGCCTTGCGACAGCTATCGGGCCGCCGACCATCCAATCAAGGTATTTGTCTCCACCACGGGAAACCTTACCAATCCTTTGGAGTGCCGCCATGATATCCCCCCTTGCAGTTCCGAAATAAACAGGTGCAGCAGGAATGAACCCGTCAGCATCACGAATCTTGTCGATAATTTCTGCAAGTCCGTCATTCAAGACGCAGTTGCCTGTTTCAGCGCATTTTTGACATGCTATGCAAGATTGTATCTTCATCCCCCTCAGGGAGATGATTTCGGTTTCAACACCTTCGGCCTCAATTTCACGGGCACATTCCTCCAATACAATTTTGGTATTTGAGTTTGCCCTTGGACTTCCATTTAATAAAATAACCTTGCTCATATTATCATACTTCCAATTCACTGCCATCCAATGCATGACGGCAACTACAATCTGGTGCATCCTCCACATTTTTTATGAAATTATATATCAGATTAAGTAGCTCCTCTTTCTTTTCTGAGAGGATTTCAAAGACTTCATCAATGGTGAGCTCACTTTCGGATATTCCTGAAGCAAAATTGGAAACGATACATATTGAATTGTAACACATCGCCTTTTCACGTGCCAGAGTCACTTCCGGAAGACCGGTCATTCCAACCAGATCGCCTCCAAGCATCCTGAACATTTTAATTTCAGCAGGAGTTTCAAAACGTGGTCCTTCAGTACATACGTAAGTTCCGCCCAAAATGACATCTCCAGATTCGGCTAAAACGTCCCTTAAAGTCGGACAGTAAGGTTCTGTGACATCAACATGGACAACCTTGTCATCATAGAATGTCTTTGCCCTGTTTTGAGAGAAATCCAGAAAGTCATTTGGAATAACAAATGAGCCCGGAGTCATTTCCGGATTCATGGATCCAACTGAATTGGTTGCAAGGATTTGTGTTACTCCAATCTGGTTTAAAGCCTCAATATTAGCTCTGAAATTAATTTTGTGAGGCGGAATTGAGTGACCCTGAGCATGACGAGGGATGAATGCAACCTTTTTGGAAAACAACTCCAAAATTGAAACCTCAACGTCCCCATATTCTGTTTCAACTACCTTTTTGGTACATGAGTCCGCATTTTCAGAAATCTCATATACTCCGCTTCCACCGATTATACCCAACATATGAATCTATCCTTTACAAACTGCAATAGGTTTGAGTTTTGCAACAAGTTTTGCAATGCCTGTGCTGTCAGATACACGAACAACACTGTCAACATCCTTATAAGCACCAGGAGCTTCCTCTTCAATTACATGTTTGCTTGTAGCTTTAATCCTGATACCTTTTGATTCAAGATCTTTTGTGATTTCATCAGCATTATAATCCTTTTTGGCTTTTGATCTGGAAAGTACCCTTCCGGCACCGTGTGCAGTTGAACCGAAGGTTTCTTCCATTGCCTTTTCAGTTCCGTGCAATACGTATGAAGCAGTTCCCATTGTACCCGGAATCAGTACAGGCTGACCGACTGCTCTGTATTTTTCAGGAACTTCCTCCCTTCCAGGACCGAATGCACGTGTTGCACCTTTCCTGTGAACCAGAAGGTCTTCTTCACGGTTGTAAACCTTATGAGTTTCCATTTTGGCAATATTGTGAGCTACATCATAAACGATGTTCATATCCATATCCCTTGCTGATTTGCCGAGGACGTCCTCAAAGGTTTCACGAACCCAGTGAGTCATCATCTGTCTGTTTGCCCATGCGTAATTTGCACCGGCAGCCATTGCCTGAATGTAGTTTTGTGCTTCTTTTGAATCCAAAGGAGCGCAGGCCAATTGCCTGTCTGCAAGCTGTATTTTATAGTTTTTGTAAGCCTTATCCATTATTCTGAGATAATCTGAACATATCTGATGACCGCATCCTCTGGAACCGGAATGAATCATGATGACAATCATGCCCTTTTCAAGGCCGAAAACTTCAGCCACTTCATCATTATAGATTTCATCAACTTCCTGGATTTCTAAAAAGTGGTTTCCGGAACCAAGAGAACCTAATTGAGGAATTCCTCTTTTTTTAGCTTTATCTGAAACGATACTGGAATCAGCATCATCCATCTTTCCGTTTTCCTCCAATACTTCAAGGTCCTCTTCCCATCCATATCCGTTTTCAACAGCCCATTCAGCACCGTTGTCCAAAACATCATTGATTTCCTCTTCTGTGAGCTTAATTCTTCCTTTACTGCCGACACCGGAAGGTATGTTTTTAAATAACTTTTCTGTAAGCTCGTCCAGATTTTCTGAGATATCATCAATTGTCAGATTTGATTTAATCAGCCTTACACCACAGTTAATGTCAAATCCTACTCCTCCCGGAGATACAATGCCTGTCCTCAGGCTGAATGCTGCAACTCCACCTATTGGAAATCCATATCCAAAATGGATATCCGGGAGCCCTATGGAATATTTTTGAACACCCGGAAGGCAGGCAACATTGACAATCTGTTCAATTGCACCTTCCTCCAAGTCCTCGAAACTTTCATCTGCTATGTAAAATCTTCCGGATGCCCTCATCTTTTTATCGTAAGAGCCCGGAATCTCATAAACGTTATCCCTAACTTTTTTAATTTCATCTTTGATAGTCATAAGAATCACAAAATTTATTATATTTTAATATTTATATGGAGTGTTTAATTAAAGTTTGTATAATATGAGACATTTCGTCGGAATATGTCATGAGTTCTATTTTTAATAATATCAGAATTTCAAAATAAAACCTTTTAATTTTATCTTATTTAGCATTTAACAAGTTATTTAATTCTATTTTATTATTATAATAATTATTTGAACTTATTTTAACTTTTTAACATGCAAGTGAGTACTTACATGCGAATACCATTATATACTAAGTTTTTCATATCATCATATAATGATTTATTTCATGAAAAATTTTGAATAGAAAAATTAATGGAGAACTTGGATGAAAACCAAAATTATTTTAACATCATTATTCTTTTTCATTGTTATTAATTTGGCCTGCGTAAGTGCAGCCGATAATGGAACAAGTGACAATAATGAATTAATTAAAGACCAAAAGTATCAAGATGTAGAAATTAATGAAAAAACCCTTTGGGGATCAAGTTTAGCAAGTTTAGGAATGCAAATTGAAATATTCTCTGATGATTCAAAATATGAATTGGAAAAAGACTATGCCTACGATTCCCATACAGACAACGGCAAAATAAGACAAGGACTAAAAATAAATAAAGATAACTTTGTAATCGATGGAAAAGGACACACCATAGATGGAGGAAACAAAGCAAGAATATTTTCAGTAACTGGAAAAAATGTTACCATTAAAAACCTTAATATTATAAATGCCAACAGTAAAAACGGTGCAAACCCAGATAACGGAGCTGCAGTTGATTTCCAAACTCCTGGATCTGTTGACAACTGTACCTTTACAAAATGTTCAACACGTTGTCATGGCGCATTATTCCTTGCAAAAGGTGGAAATGTAACCAATTCTGCATTTATCAACAATAGGGCAGGCGAATACGGTGCAGGAATCTACACCGAAGGAGGAGTTGTCGACAATTGTAAATTTATTGAAAATTCAGTAGGAGACGTAGTCTGCGGAGCAGTATGTGCCCGTGGAAATGTAATAGTTAACAATTCCGCATTTATCAAAAATGTAGGTGGAGGAAGTGGTGCAATAACAGGTACAGGAAATTTAACTGTTGAAAACTGTAACTTTACAGAAAACTTTGCTTTTATTCCTGGCGTACTTGCAGACATAACCCTCATAACAAAAGAGACTGACCTCCATTCCGTTCCATGGGACATTATAGAAAATTCCACATTAACCATTAATAATTTATTCTATAATAACTTTGAGTCCGCAACTCGCATCATCGAGATTCCAGATAATAGATGCAGTGTAGAAGGTGGCTGGTAGAGCCAATACTTACTCAAGATTGAATGATTGGGAAATTTCCCATCATTTTCTCACCAATCTTAATGGTTGCTAATTTTTTTTAATTTTTTTATCAATATTCAATTTCTATTTTTTTCATCAATTAGACACATATCTAAAAAAGTCAAAGCAGAAATATTATCCTCATTGGCAAATTTATCATAGATAAAGAATTCTTTGTTTAAACCAAGTTTAGATTTTAAAGGAAGAATATCAGACCTCATTGAACTAATATCCTCTTTAAAACCATTATTGAAATCATGTTCTAAAGCTTTAACAACAACTAAAAGCTGAGGAACAAAAATTGGATCAACATCCAGTTCCAAATGGACAGAAGCATAAGGAGCATATTTTTTTAAAAGAGGCTTGGTATTTTTTAAAAGAACAATGACTCCCCGATTCCTGCTTAAAAAATCATGAATCTGTTTACAATCCTTAAAAGGAAAATCACGACGGACATTATTAAATTCCCTTTCAAATAACTCATCATCCTCATTTAACCTATTAACAAACTCAAGTTCATCTTTAAATTCATAATCTGACATCATAAAACCTCTTTAATAATTTGGATGACTTTTAAAGTAGTCAATTGCATCAAATGCAATTTCCAAATCGTTTTTATTTTTTTCAAGAAATTCAATGAAAAAAGAAACATCATACTGCCCATTATAATCAGCAAGATTGCGAGCATTCCTTAATTTATTCAAAATTTGAGAAATTTTTCTTTCAGTAGAATCACTTGAATTCTCTAATTCATCGAAAACACTACCATGAACCCATGCCCCTCCAGAAAGCAAATAATACTTGTGTCTAACATTAATCAAATACCTTCTAAGAACTCCAAACAGACCATAGTAAAATCTACTAATAGCAGTACGCACAAATTCTTCATTTTCTTCAGCCAATAAATTATTACCTAAATCTATGAACTTTTTCCAATTAAACATTGTTTCACCAATTGCAGTCAATCATTAAAATTGTTTTCATTTCGAGATATTGCTCTCACGTGAGGAAATTTACCTTATTTCGAAGTAAATTCACTTAAAATGTTAATTTAATAATTAATATATGGCAAATAGTTAAAAAAGCTTTGCTAATAAGTCAAAACAAAATTCTAAATGGAAATGAATATGAAAAAAATAAATTATTTTCTAAATAATGCTAAAATTCCTGCTACAAGCAAAAATAATGCACTTATAATGTTAATATATTCAGATCCCAAAATCACGAACATTGTTGCGATTATAAACCCGACACCAGCAAGCTCAGTTTTCTGTTTGACATAGCAACTGGACAGGATACCTAAAAGAGCTGCAAAAATAGCTATAACCCCAAAGAATGGAGCATGCGCCTGCTCAATATTTCTTATCAGTATAAGAAGAGAACCGGAAAATAATCCTCCGACAGAACCTATTAATCCCAATGCCATTTCGGGAGTTCGTGATATCACTTTTCTTCTTTTCATGATTAATTATATGTATTAATATATTATATATAGATTACAAATCCACAATGGCCTGAAGTTCTACAAGCTCTGTTTTATTGACTTCCATCTTATGAAATGTTATTGCCTTTATTTCGGTTTTTCTTTCGTGCTTATCCCAATTGATATTTTCCCCTTTGATTTTGGCTTTCAGGTGCAGATTTTCATCAATTTCAACATGAAATTCCGAAAAAAGCATGAAATCTATTTCATGATGGAACAGCAACTCCTCAAGATAGTCATAAAGAAGAGCAACTTCATCTTCTGATGAAATGTCAATTTCTATTTCATTTGAAGGAGCAACATCAGAAGTATCAGTGATTATATTAAACATTGCTTTTCCAGCATTTTCAAAAGCTTCATTTAAGGTATTTCCATATGCCTTAAATCCTATATCGGCAGTTGCTTCAAAATATTCATAACTTTTCATGATTTTTCCTCAAAAATATTACTTATCAAATGCTCTCTTACTCTTTTTTTATATATGTAGTTCAGACAATTTTAATATAGTGATTAAAATGTTAGGCAATAAAGACACCACAATTCAAGTAGATTTAAGAAAAAAGACTTCAATAAAAGATGAATTAATATATAACGAATTAGATGTTCAATCTTGCATGGTAATGCTTGTAGTAATAGCAGCATTGCTTTTATCTGTTATTAGTGTAGCAGCAGCTCAAAATCCTTTCATCATTTAAGGATTTTAAACCTTTTTTACAATACCAAACCCTTAGTTGCTCATTAGAAAAAGCTTACCATGCAACTTTTTTTTCTAATGATACAAAAACTAATTTCCAGACAGGAAAAAACTAGAGGTTATAATCTTCAGGGTTGAAACGCAATATTATCTGGCGTGATTTGCCTCTAACCCCTTTTCCTGTGTATTTGGTATCTATCAATCTTACAAATTCCAATTTGTCCAATGTTCGGTTATATACAGCATAACTGGAACCAGTCTTATTTTTATAAACCTCACCAAGATCTCCGGCAGTATAAATGCCATCATAATCGACTATTATTTTTAATAAATCTCTTTCTGCATCATTGAGTGACTTTAATGTTTCGGAAACATTAACGGAAACCAATGATTCAATAGCATTGTCGAAATGTTCCTGAGTTATTTCACGGCTTGCTGAAGCTTCAGCGATGTTGCCGCAAGATTTTAAAAGGTTAATTCCGACTCTTAAATCTCCGTTTTCCAGAGTATACATTGAAATTTGCTCCAGAATATCGTCAGAGAGAACATTCGGGAAAAAACCGGCATTTACTCGGTCCCGCAGAATATCTTCTATTTCTGAGTATGTGTAAAGTGGAAACATGATTTCCTGAGGAATAAAAACGGTATTTACATTCTTATCGAATGCATATTTGAATTCCAAATCGGAAAGGATAGTAAAAATTGATGTCCTAACACCAGGATACTCTTCATATGCCCTTAATAAGTCATAAACAACCTTGTTTGCATGCTTTGCCTGAAACAGATAATTGATATCATCAAATGCAACAATAAGGGCTTTTTCATTTTGTTGAAGATCACGCATAATAAGTGAATAGATTTTGGAAAACGGTATTCCTGTTTCTGGAGGAAGATGTCCGAACAGCTTTTTGTAAATCTGTGAAAATATCCCAAAACGAGTAGTGTGGATTTGGCAGTTGATGTAAACGCAAACGACCTTTTCCGTATTTTTTTCAACTAACTCGAATACTTTTCTGATAGCTGTTGTCTTTCCAGTAGCCGGTGAGCCTAAAATAACTGCATTTGAAGGTTGTCCTCCTCTCATGGCAGGCCTTATTGCCATTGCCATAGCTTCCATTTGAGTATCCCTGAAATTATAGTTTGGAGGCACATAATCAGGGTCAAAAGCATTTATGTTTTGAAAAAGGCTTTCATCATGCATTAAAATATCTTCAATTCCCATACTATCTATTATATATAAAATATTATAAAAAACTATTCTTTAAGGTTAATTACATCGGCCTTTTCATTTTCGATTATCCAGTTGGTGAATTTTTCCGCATACATGAGCTTTTTCTTTTTAAACTCATCCGCCTCGCCGGTGGCTGCCGGAAGGTTTGGTCTTGAATATTTGGTTACGATATCTCCAAAGTCCATACCTGCAAGGGTGATTTCAGTTGCTCCAAGTGCTACGGCCAAAAACAGTGCCCTGTCACCATCGGTAAATCCACCAAAGTTGTAGAGATTTCCTATAGGCTGTGCCTGTGTTGTACCGAGGACATTGTTGAAAAATGATGTCAAATTGGCGATTCTGTCAATGTTGTCTCCATGGGCATGGACAACTATGTTTGCTCCCCTCAAGTTTGCAAGCAGAATGTCATCGATGTTTCCGTCCAGATCTGTTGCAACAATATCCGGAACGAGTCTCTGCTCAATCAATGCAGTTGTTGCACCGTCTGCAGCAACCAGAACATAATCTTTCAAATCATAGTCATTTTTAAGCATTTCAACATGCTCCTTGATTGACGGACCGGCACCAAATACTATGAATTTGTCTGAAAAGCCCACTATTTCTGATAAGTCGTTTAAAGTCAAGCATCCTTCTGTTGATAGGATTTCATCCAATAATTTTGCTGATGTTTCATCATTTTCTCTTGAAAATCCGAAATCATCTAGAATTTCTGTGTAATATTTTTCCCAGAGTCCAAATTCCATATTTAAACCTCACTATAATAATTTAAGCATTAATTAATTAAATAATTTTTTGTTGTGAAACTTATTTAAAATTAGTTCAAATCGAAAATGCGAAAAATATTAAATTTTAAAAAAAAAGAAAAAGGGATTGCAAATAATCCCCTGTTTAGCCTTTTCTACGGTAGTAAGGAAGTATACCCAGTATTGCTAAAGCTAAAAGAGCCAATGGGTTACCTGCAGCAGGCATTGATTTAGACACATTTGCTACATCTTCTTTAACATCACCAGCCTCTGAAACAGTGAAAGTAGTGTTGGCATAGTTTAAACCATTTTCTTCAACATTGCTTCCACTTGCACTGGCGAAAATATATTTATCCCCGCTTGTTGTAGCCAAAAATGTTAAAATGACATCCTGAGTTTCACCTGCGCCCAAATAACCGAAATCTACTATGTATCCTCCATCGCCTTCTGTTACATCAACAGTTCCATCATCAACCAGTTTGAAACTGGTATCGAGATTCTGTTGAACATCTGCGAATGAAAATGCAACAACAAGGTCTTCAGTAGGATTAAGTCCCTGATTTGTAACTGTAAGTTTTACTTTGAAAGTGTCGCCTACTTTAACATTTTTATCGAGAACTTCCACTTTTACAGAAACGGAAGTTTTACCGGAAGAATCCGCATATTCCTCTTCAGGTTCAGCAATATCTTCTTCACTACTGGATGCCGCAAGAGCATCATCATTTTCATCTACCACATTTGTTTCTTCTTGTGAAACAGACATCTCCTCGGAAACGTCCGCTACATCTTCTGCGACCACTGCACTAATAGATGCTATAAATACAACTATTAAGAGCACAGCCAATAATTTATTTTTCATCTCCAATTAAATCCCCCACTAAAAGGTTTGAATGAATCATATTCAAAAACGCAAAACAAATCAATGCCAAATATGATTGATTAAAATTAAACCAAATCATACCCGATTCACAAACTTACTTAACATCTTTGACCATATTTTCAATCCATAAAATATATGAACAACATTTCTAAATAAAATTGAACAATATTTTATACTCATATTTTTATAATAATCCACATATATATCTTACTTTAAATTTGTGTTTTAAAAAAAAAGAAAGAATTACATTTAATTTGCAGATATTGCAATGAAAAAAAATAAATTAATCTCTATTTACCACATTGACGGAATCTCCGGTTATTAGAGCATAGAGATTGGAAATCTGCCTTAAAGTAAATCCGACCATGAATGCGGAAATAATGGTTCCGACATAAACCGCACCGAAAATATTGCTATACCACAGTCCGCACATTATCAGGGATATAATAACCATCAATGCGTCAAAACCAATTTTTATTGATGAAAATCTCCATCCTGTGACTATAGCTACCGCCTCAACACAGCCTTCCCCCGGAAGAGGAGCTATATTTGCAGGCATATATATGAATATTCCCAATGCTGTGAGAAATATGCTTACTGCCAGAAACAGCACATAAAATGGAATGGACTGCTCAAATGGAATAAATGAAACCAGATACAGGGCGAGACTTGTAAAATATCCGAAAAGCACGCAATTAATCAGCTGCAGAAGTCTTTTTTTATGAAATCTGGATTTTAAAACGAAAAATTGGACAACAATCAGAGCGGCATTGAATATGAATGTTGTTATTCCAATGTCTATGCCGGTTATAAGTGCCAGAGAGTATGATATCGAACTGATTGGAGTAGTTCCGAGGGTTGATACAATTGAAAAAGCGACCCCCAATGACATTATGAAAAGTCCTAAAACAAATGAGCATATTCTTTTAAACATATATAATATAAACTTCCTTATGGGTTAAATAGATTACATTTTTTTCATGTCAACGTCACGGCCTGTGAAATGACCGTATATTTTGTGAATGTACTTTACGGTTGTGCCTATAAACAATGCTCCCAGAATTGTGCCTATTCCAACGCTTCCGAAGTTTCCTAAAAACACCCAGCTTAATGTTAAAGCAGTCAGAACAATGCTTACATCCAAAAAGACTTTGGTTTTGGCAAATGGCTGGTTGAAAACAATTGCAAATGCCTGGGTTACGCCCTCAACAGATAGAGGAATGATGTTTGTGGGAACGTAAAAAAAGAGCCCCAAAGCGATGAAAAAAATGGAAAGAATTATCATCACAAAAGCCAAAGCAAAGCTGTTTGCTTCAGGAATGAAGGTCATTAAAGATACTGAAAAGCTTGTAAATGCCCCAAATATTACTCCAACAAAAACCTGAAGGAAATGTTTAGGCTTGAAATTTCTTCTAAGTAAAATCAGCTCAATTCCAACAAGTATTGCATGAAAAACGAAAGTTGCAACACCTATTTCTATCGCCCATATGAGATTCATGGCATACGGAATGGAACTGACCGGAGCGGAGCCCAAATCTGACTTGATTGAAAATGCAACCCCCAACGTAATCAGAAACAATCCGAACAGATAGTTAAAAATCCTTTTAAAAGTAAGTTCTTCCCCACTAAATTGCATACATCTTCATTTATAATAACCATTATTTAAAAACTTTACTCTAAAATTGAACAGTTAAATAAAAAGTGTAAAATTATTCTTCCATAACTGAATAAATTGTAACATTAAAAATATTTAATAAGTATAAAAGCCAAAAATATAAATAGCTTAAAGTAAGCTAACCTTTTATAACTTGGAGGAATTTAATGAATGATATTTTATTAATGCTTCCTGGACCTACAACAGTACACCCTAGAGTATTAAACGCAATGTCACAAGCTGTTGTTAACCACAGAGGCGCAAAATATGGTGAAATCTTAACTGAAACTACTGAATTAATGAGTAAAGTTTTCCAAACCCCAAATAAATCTTATTTATTAACCGGATCAGGAACCGCTGCAATGGAAGCCGGAATTGCAAACACTGTAGCTCCTGGTGAAAAAATGTTAAATGTAGTAGGTGGAAAATTCGGAGAACGTTTCATGAAAATAGCTCAAACCCATGGAATCGACACACAAGAACTGGCAGTCGAATGGGGAACAGCCGTAACTCCTGAAGCTATTGAAGAAGCTTTAGAAGCCGACGAAGACATCAAAGCGGTTAGTGTAATCCACAATGAAACCTCTACCGGAGTAGCCGCACCTATTGAAGAAATCGGTAAAGTTATGAAAAACTATGATGCATTATACATCGTAGATACCGTTTCATCCCTTGCAGGAGATGAAGTTAACGTTGAAAAATTCGGAATTGACGTATGTCTTACCGGATCACAAAAATGTATCGCAGCACCACCTGGAATGGCTGCAATTACCTTAAGTGACGACGCATGGGCTGCTGTCGACAAGGTTGAAACCAACACTTTCTACCTTGACCTTAAAGCTGCAAGAAAAAGCGGAGACAAAGCAGTACCTGAAACTCCATACACCCCATCAGTTTCATTAACTTACGCAATGAACGAAGCATTGAAAATGGTTATGGAAGAAGGTATTGACAACAGAGTTGCACGTCACCACAAAGCTGCTAAAGCCAGTGTAGCTGCTGTTAAAGCATTAGGATTAGAATTATTCGCTGATGAAGCTGTTTCATCTGCAACCGTAACTGCAGTAAAAATGCCAGAAGGAATCACCGACGCTGATTTCAGAGGCACAACCCGTGACAAATACGGTGTTGAACTGGCCGGAGGTCAAGACCACCTTAAAGGAAACATTTTCAGAATCGGACACATGGGAAACATTTCCTACAAGGAACTGACCCAAACATTTGCAGCTATCGGTATGACCCTGAAAGGTTTAGGTGCAATTGACGATGCAGGCGCAGGTGTCGCATCAATCACAGAATCATACTTATGATTCTGTCAACCCTTTCTTTTTTTATGAATTTTTTTACACTTGAAATCATACTTCTAATAAGTTATAAGTGAAAAGTTACACTTGAAATGCACGTCTTCTCTTAGAAATTTTAACTTATAAGTGAAAAGTTACACTTGAAACGTACGTCTCGAGACGAACTTTATAAGTTATAAGTGAAAAGTTACACTTGAAACACACCTCTTCAGTTAAAAATTTTAACTTATAACAAAAAAGTTACACTTGAAACTTATGTCTTATAAGTCAAAAAAGTATTACATTTTTAAAATATATAAAAATATTTTAACGATTAACACCAAACATATATAACAATAAAATAGGATGTGAAAACTATGACAGATAATATTAAAGCAACTGTTGAAGAATTGCGCAAGCTCATAAGTGTGGACAATGTTATTGGTACTCCAATCGAAACCGAAGACAAGATACTTATTCCTGTAATGAGAATGGGAGTGGGATTCGGTGCAGGCGAAAACCTCATGGGAAAAGAGGGAAGCGATGCTGCAGGTGCAGGTGCCGGAGTTGAACCTATATCAATGGTACTGATTCCTAAAAAAGGAAATGACGCTGAAGGCGTTCGCGTACTTGACTTAAGCAAAGGAACCGAAACCAACAAGGCATTATCCGATTTAGGTTTGATAATCACTGATCTCGTCAAAGGCTACATGGGAGCTCAAGGCGAACAGTACTACGATGAATCAGAATACATAGAACCTGAATTCACAACAAAAGAAAATGAAATAGAATAGATAGGAACTAACACATGTTAAACATCCTATGGATGATTATACTAATAATCATCTTATTTATCATTTTTCTGCTCTACATAGGAGTCAAAATCTCACTGACATACACAAAAAAGGGCAGCGAACTTGAAGGATGTTTGAAAATACTTATTTTAAAAAAAATCAAACTGTACTCTGTCAGCTATCCGTCTGAAAAAAAGGATGAGGATTCAGACGAGGAAGAAAAAGAGAGTGACAGAGACCTGAAAAAAATATTTGAACTGGCAA
>NZ_JAZQIJ010000257.1:0-5384 GCF_045541095.1 Methanobrevibacter sp. | reverse complement strand
CACCATAATTCACTGACAGGTCTTTATTGTCAATTATTCTGGAATCATCAGCCACAGTATAGACCTTCAGACAAACTGTCTTGTTTTCTAAAGTGATATCCCTCCATACGTTGCCGTCTGCACTTACAAATGACATTCCAAGAATATAATGATTTCTAGAGTATGCTTCATAAGGAAGATTATTATTTTTAAATACAACTTTAAACTTGTCTGATTTTTTAACCGGAACATAACTGCTTAAGACAATTGTTCTGTATCCTGCAAACTCGCTTATGCCACTTTGTGAGTGTATCAACTTATTGTTCACGTAAATGTCAAAGGAATAATCGATGCCTGACTGGTTGAAGTATGTTCCAACACCAGCAATCAAATCATCATATTCTGCAGTGAATTCATTGGAATATTGAGTGTAATTGCCATCAAAATCATGTAAACCAGATAAATCAGTCTGATAATTGACATGATAATCTATATTATTTGTAAAAATGCAGGCTGTGAAAGGATAACTGATGTCTGTATCTGGATCAGGTACAAATAATGACTTTTCATAGTATGAGAGGTAGAAATATCCTTCATCTCCCCATTCGTTTCCCCAGGTGTTTTTAACAATCCATGCACCATTTCCAGGAGGAGTAATCAAAAAGTTATCAGCAGAGTAGTTATCATCCCATCCAACGATGGCAACGGCATGGGTTGGTGTAAGTGATTCATTAGTATAATGTGCAGAGGTTATTGCATTGAAATATGGTTCATTATTACTGCTTGCATAAGTAATGGAAACTGCACCATAATTTAAAATTGCTTTTTTAACGTCCACTATATAATCGGCTGAATTCGGCATTATGAAGTAAGCATCCTGAAGACGTATCTTATTCACACTATCAACAAAACGTGATAATTTTCCAACCTCATCATATTCATCATCTTTTTCACCAACACTCAGCCAGCTGACCACATTAGCCAAAGCTATATAATTCATGCCCGCTACATCTGTTGTTAAATCACCAAAAACTGAATATCTTATTTGGAGACTATGCATATAATTTTCAGAAATATCATATCTGATGCCTGTTGCTTTTAAAAGAGCAGTTTCCAATGCTTCTCCAAAAGAAAATGTCCAGCATGAGCCCATACTGCCCTGATTTTTAACAGGAGTAATCCATCCCCAATCACGTAAATCAAACCTAAAAGGAAGACTGGTAACATTGATTGTATTGTTGATTAATGTCAGATTCAATCCAGGATAAGCAAAAGATAGGGGATTATAAAATGACTGATTGGTGATTACGCTGTCATTATTATACTCATTACTGTTGAGATTGCACTGGTTTTTGTCAAAATCTGTGAAAATCGCATTTGTATTGTTTGCAAACAGACAGTTGGTGATATTATACCATGAATCACAGGAATATACCGCATTTCCCAGAAATGCAGAGTTATTTATGAATTCTGATTTGGTTAATGTCATATTGCTCATATCACAATATATTGCACCTCCACAACTGGTGGAAATGTTATCAGACAGTTTGTTTGATTCAAAAATACAATTGTCAATTGTGCTGTTGGTAAATGAGATATAAACTGCTCCTCCAACGTGGGCTTTATTGTTTGTGAAGTTGGAACTGTTCAGGATTAAACTACCTCCCAGCTGAATATACGCCCCTCCAATCATGGATAAAGAATTTTTAAACACACAATCAATGACTGTAGCATTATAGTCTCCCATTCCATAATCAACCAGTATGGCACCGGCATTTTTAAATGACCCGGTGTTGATAAACTCACAGCCTTGGATATAAGTGTTGCCCGTCAATCTTACGGCTATCGCTCCTGCAGATTTCTCAGCTGTAAGATTAACAAAACTAGAATTGATAATTGAGGATTCAGAATTTATAAAATATAATGCAGAAGAATAAACAGAGGATATGTTTATGAATTTCGAATTATTTATATTGACTGTAGAACTTGAAGCATAAATTTGGCCACACTTACTTGACCTATTTGAAGTGACAAATGAGTTGCAGACATTTAATATGGCATTACTTAAAAATATGGATGATCCACTTTCATCAGCAGAATTGTCAATAAATCGAGAGTTGCTACAATTTAATATCCCATTATAATATGCAATTGCTCCACCAACAGCAACATTATTGCTAATGAAAGTAGCATTATTTAATATCAATTGCATCCCAAATGAATATATTGCTCCGCCAGAAATACTGGCATTATTGTCAATAAAGCGAGAATTGCTACAATTCAATGCCATACCATAATATGCAATTGCTCCACCAACATCAGCATTATTGCTAATGAAAGTAGCATTATTTAATATCAATTGGCCATTAGAATATATTGCACCACCACGACTAGCATTATTGTTGATAAAAGTCACATTGTTCAGGGTAATCTGTCCGGTGGAATATATTGCTCCTCCTCGGAAGATATTACCATTGAAAAATACAAAATTGTTTATTGTCACATTGTTTCCTGTTATATTGAATATTCCGGATTGACCGTTTCCATCGAGAACATGATTGTTCCCGTTTATTGTGAAATTGCTTTTTTCAATTATGACTGGGCCCTCATCACTTTGGTTGTTGAATCGGTAGTCATATTCTACTTCAAATGTATTTTCTGATTCGTTAATGTCATTGTTAAATTCTGTGAATGTTTTAGGTGAGTCTGAAAAAGTTTGCATGTCTTCAGCACTTAATGTTTCATTCACGTCACTGGCGCTGACGTTTGTAATGCTTATGATAAAAACAGCCAGTATTATTATGATTATACTTTTTTTGAATTCCATAATCCCGTACCCCTTTGAATAATATTTTGATAAAAATATTTTATTTTAAACGAACAATCTTTAAAGCTATTGTTTTTGTCTAAAATATTCAGAATATAGTTAGAAGTCTATTAAATTAGGTATATATATGTAACTGATAGGGATAAGAGTGCCTGTAAACTGATATTTGCAACTATTACATTTTGAATAAAAATTGCGAATTTTTTTGTAGTTAATTAATTCTGGAAATAGCAACCTAACCATAGCCATGTTATTAAGCGAGCCAATTCGCCCAGGCCGACTCCCACGCTGGAGCGTTAGCGGAGGCGTGGAGGGGAGGCCTGGGTGAATAGACTTGGCGAACATAAACTATAGTGAGGAAACGACCATTTCCGGCCGGTTCCGTAAGTCATCAATGAAAAAAGTAGTTTTATTTAACCAGCACCACCATTATATGCAGTCCGAGCTTTAGGTCGAACTGGATGCCTTGAACGATAGCGAAAGGCCTATACTATAGACTTAACAATAATAAGTTCGTCAAGGTTCGAGGAATAGGAGCTTGTCCCCTATTCCGAGTTTATGGTTTGGTATAGGTGAATTCGTCAAAAAAATGATTAATGAATGCTGGATGAAAATATTTAATTATTATTAGTTCTAAAAAAAAAGTAGTGTAGAGAGAACATAAATGATACAACTTTCGCATGAGTTTTCATATAATAACCTCAATTATCTTAATTAATATTATTTTACTTTTTTAAAGGGTGTCCGCCAAAAGTAATTTTTTAAGGTGATGGTTTTAGTAGATTGTTACATCAAGCTTTAATTGGTGTGTTGCTGATAAACTTTCGCAGAAATCTACTATATCTTCTTTATTATTTGTTTTTCCTTCAATTAAATTGTATAATCTTTTTATATTGTATGCCAATGCATCTAGGTTTAGTCTTTCTTGTGTTTTTACCATTCCAATTACTATTTCTTGATCTATATGATATTGGTCTTTTAATATTCCAAATGGTCCTTCTACACATGGTCTTTTGCCAAATTCTTTTTTATATTCTTCTTTTTCCATTTTGAAGAACATTGCTCTTTCTAATCTTCCACCGTTTTCTGTGATGGTTCTATGAGTTTGTTTCTCTGTTAAGCAGGTTTCTCGGTGAATGCAGTATTTACATGCGTAATAATTGTTGTATAGTCTTTTTATTTTGTCCGCTTTTTCTGGGTCGTCACTTTTTTCAGTGTATTCTTTGTAGAAATACATTGGTTGTCCTGCTGGACACATAAATAGGTCCATGTCTGTTATATAGTAAAAATGGTCTTTATGGAATGGTTTTGGATTTAATTCTCCAGTTCTTTCTTTTGTTTGTTTTCTTGTTGGTATTAATCCATCTATTCCTTTGTTAACAAAGTAAGATAGACTTATTTGGTTTAAATATATTGTATCTGCACTCATATGTTTTGGTGTTTTTCCTATGTTGTTTATTGCTTTATCTGCTATTTCTGGTAGTTCGTAATGGTCTGTTGGGTTTTGTGTGACGTTTAATGCGCAGATTAATTTGGTATCGTAATCGACCGCAGATTGGATATTATAAGCAACTAGGAAGTTTCCTTTTTTACCTTTCATCATACGTGCTTCTATATCATTCATTGGTATTTTGTCTTGTCCTGTGAATTTGAATTGTGTTTGTATGTCGTAAATTAATTCTAATTTTTCTTCATCTGACATTTCTTTGTCGTGGAAGATTTTTTGAGCAGGTTTGTTGAGTTTTTCAAGTTTTGCAGGATCTACACTTAGTCCTTTGTAATATTGAGCTAATATTTGGGTTTCTTTTTTGCTAATCATGTTTTGGTTGGAATTGTGTGCTTTTTTAATGGTTCCATCAATTGCAACGTGATTATAATCAGTGAATCCGTCATCAAAGGCTTTTTTTAATGTCATTTGTAATAATACTTCATAATAAGGTCCTAAATCATTTCGATAACGTTGTATTGTTCTTTCTGAGGGTGTTATTCCATCACATACAAATTTATATATGTCATGGTACTTTGCCATTTCTTCAATCATTCTTGTACTTTCTACATGGTCTATTTTTGCATAAACAAGCAATTTTAACATAGAACATGGTGGATATGAAGGTCTACAATCTTTTTTAGTATTTTCGGAAATTCCTAATTTGGGATAAATTTCTTCAATGAAATCCACAACAAAACGAGAGATATGGCCTTCTGGAACATTGAAATCATGAGTTTTGATGCCTAATTTTGTTTGATTCTTGTCAATTTTTTTTGAAACCATAAATAACCAACTCAAAATAACTAATACTTAATATAAATTATGTAAACACTAGTATATAAACTTTACTATTCTAAAAATTAGTTAAATTAAATATAAAGAATAGCTAATAACTTATATGAATTTAAATGAAAAATTATTTCCCCAATTAATAAATGAAGTTATGATTTTCAAAAAGCAATGAAAATAAGTAAAAAATAACGCAGTTATAAAAAAGTCAAATTAAAAAAAGTACTTTTGTCGGACACCCTAAATTATATATAAATAGCTATTTTATTATATTTAAAAAAAACATCAACATTAACATCA
>NZ_JAZQIJ010000256.1:0-15992 GCF_045541095.1 Methanobrevibacter sp. | reverse complement strand
ATTTAATTAAAATTATTTCAAAAAAAATTTGCAAAAATACACATTTTTAGAAACATATAATAATTAAAAAAAAATAAAAATAATATCATAAGTAATTAGTAAGAGGATAATATGAAAGTTGTATGCTGTAAGAACTGTGGTGCGAAATACCAACTCGAAGATAACGACGATATCAGTACCTTTGAGTGTTCTTCATGCGCAGGTGACCTTGAATACTTGGAAGAATATTCTAATGAAGAAAATAACTCCCATTCATCATTCATTAGTTCATTTAAGTATGATAATTCACAAATAGTTCAATGTGAAGACTGCGGATTAAAATATAAAATCAAAAGCAGTGACAACATACTTGATTATGAATGTGACAGCTGCGGAGGCTCTTTAAGATATTTGGATGATGACTTAAATAAGGAATTAGACGAATATATTAAAGAAAGACGGGAAGAAGTCCAACACATTAGACAAGAAAACCAACATCAAGCTCCAGCACCTGAAATAGAAGAGCAAAATGAAGGTAATGAACGCTCCCTAAAATCAATTACAGGCAGATTAGGTAATTTCTTCTCTGAAGAGCGCATGCTAGAAATAGCAAAAGTTGAAAAAGAAGAAAATCTTAAACTCGAAGAAGAAGAGAAAAATTCCAAAACTGCAAGAACAACCATTCCTCAACCAGTTCTATCAAAATTTGGAAAAGAATTTGCTCTTCCTAAAACTAATGACTATAACATCCTTAAAAATTTCCTTAAGGATGAATTTTTCAAAGGAATGAACGAATACTATCCAAAAAATATGGAAAAACAAAAAGATACTGAAAGATCATTTGGAAGTATTATTGATAGACTTAGTATACCAGAACCTGGTGCAGAAGGTAATCCAAATACAGGTTCCCTATTTGAATCTGCCTCTGATGACTTCGACATTAGAAATATGGATACCAATACAACAATACTCCTCGTCGGAGCAGTTATTTTTGTTTTAAGTATTATTGAAGTACTATTAATAAATAGTGGTGTTGGAATCGTTGCTTTATTTATTGGAGTAATTATCTTAGTCTATGGTATTTATAGATCTAGAGACGTGAAAGAAACTGAAAAAAGAACCAAAATTATCAGAGACCATTTATTAACATTATCTGATGAATACTACGTGTTCTATAATGTGAAAACTCCAACTTCCAACTCTAGTATAAACCATTTGGTTGTAGGGCCAACAGGAATTTATGCACTTCTTTCCCAGAAATACAACCCTAAACTCAGATTGGAATCTGAAAATGAAAATCTCAGTTTGATTAATGCAAATGAATTGGATGAAGATAAAATAGAAGAGTTTTCCGATTCCGGAAACATGAGAAGATTTAGATACACTACAAAACAAGCTAAATTCTCCCAAGATGATAAAATCAAACAAAAAGCTTTGAGTTTAGGTGAAGATTTAATTAATTTCCTTAATGACAACAACATCAAAAACTGTTTTGTAGAGCCTTTAGTAGGTTTCATAAACAATGAAGTTGTTGTAATAAATATGCCTTTAACCGATGAAGACCTATTTATTGATGAGCTATTAAATCAAATCAAAACAAGTACTATAAAATTAGATTCTGAGACAATCGACAAATGTGCTGTTTTAATCAACAACTATTCTGCAGATTGTTCTTTAGAAATTTAATTTCTTTTTTTTATATTGGGATTTTGTAGAAATCCCATTAATTTTTTGTTTTTTAAAACCGACATTATCCTATTTTATCAAAGGTAATCAGACTATCTTTTAAAATATCTTCTGTTGCTGTTTTTCCGATTACTTCATCTGCCCTGAAAGGTTCAATTCCCATACCTGGCCTTTTAAATGCAATATCGGACTCATCGATGATTTCACCTTTCATGATATCCCTATCTGCAACGATAGATTTTCTAAATTCCTTTCTTGCATAGGATTCGCAAATCAAAGGTTGTTTATTCATGCGACCATTGATTTTTGATAAAAACAGGATATTTCTCTTGAATTTAATCACATCATCAGGATCCATAGCATAGCATGAATCGTCACTTGTTAAATTCTTATCGAAAGTGAAATGTTTTTCCAAAACATTAGCCCCATGATTAAAGGCAGCTGTTAAAACCATCATGTCGTCATCGGCTTGGGTGTGGTCGGAATATCCGATTTCATATTCCGGGAAATTTTGAGCCAAATCCTTAATCATCAAAAGGTTTGCATCCCTGTGGTCTGTTGGGAATGACAATATTGAATGCATTATTACAACATCGACAGTTGAAACATCTTCAATAGCCTTGATGGCATTTTTTATTTCAATCATGGTTGCGGCCCCTGTTGACAATAAAATCGGCTTGTTTTTCTTGGCGATGTGTTGAATAAACGGTATATTAGTAATGTCGGAAGATGATATCTGATAAACATCCAAAAACTCATCCAGATAGTCTGCAGAATCAAAGTCAAGAGGGGTTGATAGAAAAACCATCCCCATACTGTGGCAGTATTCGGCCAACAGTTTATATTCCCCAACTCCAAAAACGTCATATTTTTTAAAATCATCAAAATAGGAATTTATGGAATCTATATCCAGCCCTTCATAAGCAGATAAATCTCTTGAAAGGACATTCTCAGCAAGGTATGATTGAAACATCACCGCATCAATACCGCAGTCTCTAGCCTCATCAATCAAGTATTTTGCAGCATCCAAATAGGAAATTTTTTCCTCTTGGGCAAGATTGTAAAAGTTAATACTTATATCGGCTATTAAAAATGGTTTTTTATTGAAAACAATCATAACAATCTATTTTTTAAAATTAATCTTGCGATATTCCTCTTCCACAACAGAATACATGTTATCAAAGCCATATCTCAAGTCAAATGATAACATCCTCTCATTCAGTTCCAGTCTCAATTCATAATTTTCTAAAAGAGCCATGAACTGCTTAATGATGCCTTCCCTTCCAACTTCAGAGCCCAGACCCATATTAATAAATCCGTTGTCACGTCTTACGAAACTGTGGGAAAGTTCACGTTCATCCTCACACAAACATATTGTAGGAACACCGACAGAACAGACCTCATAGACGAACTTGCTTGAGGAAGTGAATACAATGTCTGCCTTGAATATGAATTCGCTGACATTTGAAACATCACGATAAATCTGAATTAAAGGATTTGATTCGTATTTGGAGATTAAATCCTCCAAACCTTCATAAGCCAAACCCACAATGACATCAATCCGGCCATCATAATCGCTTGCCACAAGAGCATCGACCACTTTTTCAGTGAGATTGCTGGAATCTGATTCGCCGAACTTAACCAGAACATTTGTCACGTCATTTCTGATTATTTTTGGGTTCTGGTAGAAATATTCATCCTTTAAGATGAAATACTTATATCCTGAATAAACATTTTCTTCTGAGGAATCATGCTCATATAAATCATCAAAGACAACATCCGCAAATTGAGATCCCACACCGACATCTTCAAAATTAATAACAAAATATCCTTCTTGCTTTAATGCAGATATATATCCTTCAGAAGTATTCAGCACGTCATTAATGACAATCTGAATATTATTTTCACTTAAGATTTTTAATAAATCAGGAAGGTCTTCAAACGTTTTGAATGAAAAATTTTTCTTCTCAAAAATTTCAGATCCCAAAGGATAATGCTCATCTGTTAAAAACAGAACTTCATGAAAAACTAATTTGGAAGCAATAGCCAGACATCTGTCAATATAACTGGTTCCAATCTCGTTGGACGCATTTACTACAATAGCAATTTTTTTCTTCTGCAGGTAATTTTCAGCAATCCACCAGTCTTCATAAGTCTCGATATTGACAGTTTCCTCACGGGACACCTCAACAATATCAATATTGGTTCCCAAACGGGAGTCTTCACGAACAAAAGCCCTTCTTGTTGCAAGAATTGCACCAGTCTCCCTAAATGATTTTGGCAAATCTTCCTTCCTAAGCCTTTCAATATAATTAGGGAAATACCTGTCATTGTTTTCATCGTATCCCCAGCTCAAGTGCCTGTCATCAACAACTGAAAGAACACTGTCCAAGCTGAAATCTTCAAATTTTTCAATGCATGCATCCAATGTTTGGGTTTTGATTAAAGGAGATGTTGGCTGGAGAGTAATTACAATATCATATTCATCCAATGCCAGTTTTTCCTTTTGAATCATTGCATCGTAAACAACAGGGTCAAGCAAAACTTCATCGGTAGACAGCTCTTCTGAACGTCTGACAACGCTTGCACCGAATTTTTCAGCAATCAATGCAATTTGAGAATCATCAGTGGTTACAACAACATCATCAACATATTGAGATGCCTTGGCAATTTCAATAGAATAAGATATAAGAGGTTTATTGTTCAATAGCCTTAAATTCTTACGAGGAATTCCCTTTGAACCACCCCTTGCCGGAATAACTACCAGTATCATATTATTGTTAAACATTTCTAATCACTTTAAATATAATCACTACTAAATATATAGGTAATATAATATTAAATCTTCGGTGTTAAAATGAAAAATATGTCAAAAGAATTAATAGAAAGAATCAATAAATTAGCCACCCCCGTTAAAATAATGCATGTTTGTGGCTCTCACGAACACACTATTATGGAAAATGGAATAAGAAGTCTGCTTCCGGAAGAAGTGGAAATTATTGCAGGACCTGGATGTCCAGTATGTGTTGTGCCTTCACGTGAAATCGATGAAGCATTGGAACTCATCGATAAGGGAGTTACAATTACAACCTTTGGAGACATGTTGAGAGTTCCGGGTTCTGAAAGGTCACTTGCCGATGCAAAGGCCGAAGGTGGAGATGTAAGAGTCGTATATGGAATCAACAGAGCTATTGAAATAGCAGAAAAAACTGACAATGATGTTGTATTCATTTCAGCAGGTTTTGAAACAACCGCTCCAACAACCGCAGCGGAACTTTTGGCCACACCTCCTGAAAACTTTTCAGTACTTTCATGCCACAGGCTGATTCCACCAGCCATCGATTATTTAATTAATTCCGGTGAAACAAGCCTGAACGCATTGATTCAACCGGGACATGTGTGTACCATAATCGGAACCAAACCGTTCGAGTATTTCTCAAAAGACTTTGGAATACCTCAGGCTGTTGCCGGATTCAATCCATTAGACATTTTAATGTCAGTATATATGATTTTAAGGCAAATTCATAATGAAACACCGAAAATTGAAAATGAATATGCAAGAGCCGTTCGTGAAGAGGGAAATGTAATCGCCCAGGACATGATGGAACGGGTATTTGAAGTGACTTCCAGAGAATGGAGAGGATTTCCAAAAATACCAAATTCCATTTTGGAAATAAAAGATGAATTCAGCGACTTTAATGCCCGTGAAAAATACGACATCGAAGTTAAAGACGTCAATGAAGCTCCTAAAGGATGCATTTGCGGACCTATTTTAAGAGGACTTGCAAGACCTGAAGACTGTAAGCTGTTTAGAAAAGCCTGCAATCCACTTCACCCAATCGGAGCATGTATGGTAAGTAAAGAAGGAACATGTAACATAGCCCACAGATATTCAAGAGGATAATATGACAATAGAAGCAATAGCAGTAGATATAGACGGAACAATTACAGATGAAACTCGGAAAATCTGCATATCCGCAATTGAAGCATTAAGAAAAGCAGAAAAAGCAGGAATCCCAACAATAATTGTAACAGGAAACGTTGTCAATTATGCTTATGCCGCAGAAGTACTTATCGGATGCAGCGGAGGACTCATTGCAGAAAACGGCGGAATCGTTTTTAAGGAAGGCGAAAACAACAATGCCGTTGAATCAATGGTGGACAGAGACTTTGTTACTTCTGCCGAAGAGCATCTGAAGGAAAAATTGGGCAAAAAATTCAACCAGCATGCATCACATGACAACATGTACAGATTGACTGAAACCGTATTTTATAAAACCCTTACCAAAGAAGAACTGGAAGAGGCTTTAAAAGACTTTAAATATTTAGATCAACTTGAACTTTATGACAGTGGCTTTGCACTCCACGTAACCGACAAAAGAGTTAACAAAGGAAGTTCACTGAGATACCTATGCGAAAGAAACGGAATCAATATGGATAATGTAATGGGTATCGGAGACAGTGAAAACGATCAGGACTTCCTTAAAGAGACAGGATATAAGATAGCAGTTGCAAATGCAGACGATGAACTGAAAAAAATAAGCACATATGCCTGTGAAAACTATTTTGGAGACGGAGTTGCAGAAGCTATTGAAAAATTTGCACTATAGTGATAACATGATATATGAAATAGCCGAAAAGGCAAAGAAAGCCGTTGAAAACGACTGCGATGATTATGAAATTTATATTGACAGCAAAAAACTTATCGAACTTGATTCAGAAAAGGACAAATTAAACTTTGCAAAGGAAGAGATAAAACAAGGCCTTGCAATAAGAGTGATAAAAGACAGCAAAATAGGCTTTGCATACACTTCAAACTTTGAGAAAATCACTGAAACAGGACTTAAGGCCATTGAAAATACTAAATTGAACAAAGAAGATGAAAATTATGCATTCTCTGAAGTTGAAAAGGTAAGTGATGTCAAAAATGTCTACGACAAGAAATTCGATGATTTGAACTTGGATGAATCAATCGAACTATTAAAAGACGTCATTGCAATGGCTGCCGACAGCGGATGTGAAGTTACAGGTTCCGGATTTGATGCCGAGTCAAAAAAATCATTGATTTTGAATTCAAATGGAGTGTCAATTGAAAATGAAGATACCTCATTTGGACTTTCCCTATCAGTTACACTTCAAAAAGAAGGAAAAATTTCAACAGCATACAACACCCAAAACTCAAGATTCTTTGATTTGAATGGTGAAAAACTAGCAAACGAAGTATGCAACCTTGCCAAAAGTTCCATTGACACCAAACCTGTTGAAACCGGTGATTATGATGTTGTTCTTGATTATTATGCCGCAATTGGACTTTTAAGAACATTCATATCTGCATTCGATGGTGAAAATGTAAGAAGAGGCAGGTCCATTTTGAAAGATAAAATCGGAAGTCAAATAGCCAATCCAACACTTTCAATTGTTGACAACCCACTTTTAGAAAAAGGATTGAAATCCGTGAAATGTGACGGAGAGGGAAGTGTTTCCCAGAAAACAGACTTGATTACTGACGGAGTTTTAAACTCCTTTTTATATGACATCTACACTGCAAACAAACAAAACACAAAAACAACATCAAACGGATTTAGACCGTCATATCTCACAGCCCCTATAATTGCACCAAGCAATCTTGAATTCAAGTTTAGTGAAATGAAAGACCTGTCTGAAATAGACAAAGGCGTTTTGACAACAAGCGTTTTAGGTGCACATACAGCCAACCCTATTTCCGGAGACTTTTCAGTTGAAGCAAACAATGCATTTAAAATTGAAAACGGAGAGCTGACAGATCCGATTAACAAGGCCATGATTTCCGGAAACATCTTTGAAATCATGAAAAAAGTAGAAGGTTTGAACTCTGAAATCAAACAGTATGGTCCGTTTATAATTCCTAAACTATTGGCCCACGATTTGAGAGTTGTAGGGCAATAAAAAAAATAGAAAAAGATGAAACTACATCTTTTTTAATCTTTTTCTATAACTATCAACAGAATCAGATTTATAATCAGTTGTTAAATAATCTGAAACCAGTTCCTTATTTTTATCGAATTCCTTGAATTTATCATTCATTATTTTATCCATTTCCTTATCCAATCTTTTGATTCTTTTTTCAAAAGAATACTCAGTTTTTTTAATATTTATATTGGATTTACGGGCAAGTTTTTCAATTTCCTCATCAATATCGATTTCCTTTTTAGCCATGAAATCACCTACATCTCTATGATAGGCAATTGAATTTCAGTAATGAATTCAGCTTCGTCATCGCAGTTATGTATCCCCTTAATCAGAACCTCTTTAGGTGATCCGATAATGTCATAGTGGTTTTTCTGTGCAACTTCAACCAACTGCTCATAAGTGTCGAGAATTGTGTCCGGTGAACCGTAATGAACTCCGGCAAGAACTTTGTTTTCAATCATGTCAACAACTCGAATCCTGTCAGTTCCATCAGGATCATCCTTAACAGGAATACTTACGTCATAAACGACATCATCCTGACCAACCTCATGTCTTGGTGAGAAATAAACAATAAATGGGTCGCCATCAGTTACAATGTCTTCAGTATCAACCCAATCCAATAATATGGAAAGGAAAATATCCAAATCTTCTATTGGAGTTTTACAATTAATGACCGCTAATTTTTGTTCTGGAATTACTTTAACTTCATAATCCATAATTACACCTACTTAAAATATTATTCTACTTAAATAAATAAACTTCTACTTCCTCACCTTCATCAACAAGCTCAACCAGTTTTGGAATTTTAACATATCCATCAGCTGTGGAAAGTGAAAATATCGCACCTGAATCCTTAAATATCGGATGAATTTCATCACCATCCACCTTCACAAGCTGATACTGCATCCTTCCAACCTGTGAGTGAATTCTTTTGGTGATTTTACCTTTTACGACTTCAAGCTCAAAGTCCCTGTCGATTCCTGCAAGTCTTGTTAAAGGCTCAGCAACAAATGCGTTAAATATCATCAGCGCAGAAACAGGATTTCCAGGAAGACCTATGACAATCTTACCGTCAATAACGCCTACAATTGTAGGTTTACCCGGCTGAACTGAAATTCCATGAATGTGGACTTCACCAAGCTCATCTAAAACATGTTTTAACACGTCTCCAAGACCTGCTGAGGTACCTCCGGAACATAGCAAAACATCAACTTCCTTTAGTGATTCGGCAATCTTATTCTTAACTTCGTCGTAGTCATCCCTCATGACCCCTAAGAATTTTGCATCCGCACCACAGGAAATTGCATCATTTTTAATCATTCCACCATTTACATCATAGATTTTTCCAAATGGCAGGTCTTCACCTTGAAGGGTGATTTCATTACCTGATGAGACTACACCAACTGTCGGTTTTTTATAAACTTCAATTGTTTCAAATCCCTGAGAGAGCAAAACACCGATTTTGCCGGGGTTTAAAAAGTCGCCTTTTTTTAATATTAACTTACCTTCTTCAATGTCTGAACCCTTTTTGGCAACATCCTGTGCAGGTGTTGCAGTTGTAAGAAGATTTACCTTACCGTCAAGTTTTTCTGCATATTCCACCATCACAACAGCCTCAGCACCTTCAGGCATGGCCGCACCAGTACTGATTTCAATGCATTTTCCCTTCTCAACTTTTTTATCAGTAACAGAACCTGCTTCCAAAAAGTCGATTACCTCCAATGTATTTGGAGACTCTTCAGATGCACCGAAACTGTCTTCTGCAAGAATTGCAAAACCATCCTTCAATGCTTTGTCGAAAGGAGGAAAATCCATTCTGGAATAAACGTCTTCATAAAGTATTCTTCCGTAAGCTTCATCCACATTGATCTGTTCACTTTGTGGATTTAAATTTTTATTGAATAAATCCTGAATAATATCAATAGCTTCATCACATTCTTTAATTTTTAAAAATTCAGTTCCCATAATTATCCCTTTAAATAGTATCCAATAACTTAATATATAATATATCAATATAAATATAAATAATTTAATTATATGTGAAAAGCTATCACATTTTTGGAGGAGAGTATTTGTCAAAACCTAATAACAATCAACAACAAGAATATAGGAGAGTAAGAACTCCTAAGAAAGGTGAAATACCTGGAATAGTCGAACAAATCATGGGACACGGAAAATTAAAAGTCCGCTGTGCTGACGGAAATATAAGGATGACAAGAATCCCAGGAAAAATGAAAAAACGTATTTGGATTCGTGAAGGAGACGTAATCCTTGTAAAACCATGGGATTTCCAAGCCGATGAAAAGGCAGATGTAATTTGGAGATATACAAAAACCGAATCTAATTGGCTTGAAAGAAAAGGCTACCTGAAAATGTAGTCTAACCACTTATTTTTTTTGATATAAATGGATGAAAAAATCGCCAAAGCCGACAAAGCACACGAAAAACTGCATTCCCGAAAGAGAAAAAAGGATAGTTCCGACAGAAAGGTCGGGAATGAAATTTTCGACAAACTGACACTAGAAACGTTATACAAACTGGCGAATCAGGGTTACATTGATGTTTTAAATGGTGCCATAAGTACCGGAAAAGAAGCGAATGTGCTTACAGGCATTACCGATGATGAAAAATTCGTAGCTGTCAAAATCTATAGAGTAGCTACTTCTGATTTTAAAAAGATGAATTACTATCTCAAAGGCGATCCTAGATTCAACATCAAAACCAAAAACAAAAGAAAAATCATCTACTCTTGGGTTACAAAGGAATTCAAGAATTTAACCAGACTTTATTCTGCAGGAGTAACCGTTCCAAAACCGATAACAAGTTCAAATAATGTATTAATTATTGAATTTATTGGCGATGAAAACGGCAATCCGGCACAGCCTGTCAAAAACCAGCCACCACAAAATCCCGATGAATTTTTCAACAAGTTACTTGTTCAGCTGAAACTCTTTGTTAATGAAGCAAAACTTGTGCACGGAGATCTGTCCAATTACAATATCCTGAATCTTAATGAGGAACCTGTGATTATTGACGTTTCACAGTCAGTGGTTTTGGACAATCCGATTTCAAAGGAATTGCTTGAACGGGACATTAACACACTGGTTCGTGAATACACCAAATTTGGAGTTAAAACCAGTTTTGAAGAAATTTGGGAATATATCGCCCCCAAATTTTAAATAAATCACCAATATCCAAATGACCTGGAAAATTTTGATAAGTATCGTAATCTTCTTCGACATATGTTCTGATTGCTTTTATGATCATTTCATCCAATTCTTTTGGATTGAATTTTTTCCAGTGCGTTAGTTCAAAAGCAGATTGCTCTTCAAAATCTACTGACTCAAATTTGTAGTAATAAATGAAAATAATTTATTATTCATGACCTATTTAAAGTTTTAGGTTCAAAATTGACCCCATTTCGTAAAATTGTAGTGAAAAAAACATAATATATAAAATTAACTATTCAAACATCCGTAAAATATTAAAAAGTAATCATGCAATTTAATTATAAATAACTTACTATCTCACTTGTAGCTCTTTCAAGTGATTTTCTCTCATTCGAGGTTAAATAGACTGAATCTTCCAGAATATAAACATACTCCATTAAATCTTCCACCAATCCATACCACGAATCATGACCTACTGCCAAATCATCCCCCAGTATTTCAGCTATCTTTTCAACTAAACTGCATGCAAATGAATGTTCTCTCATCTCAAGTATTTTTGGCAGTTCATTGTTTATGAAATCATATAATGCATATTCCATCATGTCAATATTGTAAATTCCAAAATCCACAAAAGACCTGTCTTCACCTGAACGAAATACTTGATCTAATTTATCAATGTAATACTGTTTATCAATTACAGATTCTTGGCCGAATTTATCTAAAAAAGCCTTTTTAAGTTTTGGATTTTGTTTCATCTCATTTTTCAGAAAATCACGAAGCTGATTTTCATCAATTGAACTTATTAAATCATCTTCACTTTTACTGCCTTTTAACAATTCAACGTGTTTTTCAATGTAAAATATTAATGCTGCTTCGTGTTTGCATGTATATTCTGATTTGCAGCTACAAAAAACATGATGCGGAGAGTGAAAAACAATGGGCGCCACTACTTCAAAACCATCAACTTTAGCAATAATTTCACCATCTTCAACATGCAAAATTTCTACTTCACAATTTTCTGCTCCATCTAATGAATCCTCATCAAAACTTAACTGCCAACCTTTCATATAATTATATATTTGCTGATTAAATAATAGTATTTATGTGAAAATTATTTAAATGAAGTGATTTTATGATTGATGGATATGATTGGCAGCTGGACTTTCACTATCGTGAAAACGGAACTGGTAAAAACTACTACAAATCAGGACGTGTCAAATTTATTGAGAAAAATGGAAATACAGTAAATGCAATTGTTTTAGATGATTATGAGTTTAAAGTAAAAATTAAATTATGTGATGAGAAATACGTTGATTCCATTTCATGCGAATGTGGTGAGCAATCATGCAAACATATGGCAGCATGCCTCCACCTCTTATCAAATGAAGACGTTCCAGATAATCAGAGAAAATTTAGAGAAATTGATGAAATCGTTGATAATTTAGAAAGTGATGAATTAATTATCTTTGTTAAAAAACAATTGAAAAACGATTTTAATTTCTACAGGGAATTTAAAAATGAATTTGAGCCTTGAATTCCCATATTTATTTAAAATAATCACTCAAATCTGTCTGATGAGTATTATCCATATTATTTTTCACAAAGTACTTGTCTTTAATTTCTTTATTAATTGATTTCAAATCTTCATGATTATCCAATAATCTATTAAGAATACTTTTTGAATCTTCTTTTGAAATAATACATCTATTAAACTTAAAATAATCCCAAGATTTTTCAAATGAATCCGTTACAGTTTTAATTGAAAATTCATCCTTCAATAACCTTAAATTATCTATATTTTCTTGGTTTAAAGGAATATAAAAATTATAATACGATTTATCTAAATAGACAGGATTAATTGCTAAACAAAATCTTATCATTTCCCATTTTAGTGCATCATCTAGATTTTCATCCAATTCTGCAAATATCGCTTTAGAGGAAAAACAATTTATTAAATAGTCAAAATCTTTTTTCTCCTTAGCCTTTTTAATATGTTCATCAAGATATTTAGAAACTATTTCGTTGAAATCTCCACCATTAGCATCCCAAAATCTGTTAAAATCATCAAAATCAAACATGCTTAAAAAATTCAAGTAAAGTTCAATCCAGGAATAGTCATTTAAATAATCTTTACCTTTTTGGGTTAAAAATAACTTATCAGAGACAAATTCATCCAATGAAATGTCACTTTCACCAATTCTATCAATTAACTCCTGTTTTCTTCCTGAAACTTTTAATCCATTATTCCTTAAAATATCTTTCAATTCATCAACTGTTAAATCACTATTAGCAAAATCCGACCAATTTTCTTTAGTAATTTCATAAGTAACATATCCTTCACTAAATAACAATTCAGAAAATATGTCTTGAGGCAATTTTAGATTGTTTATTATAAGAAATGCCAAATCCAAATTATGATATTCATCAATTAATTTTAAAATTTTAAATTGATCTAAATCATAGCTTGTGGGATAATCTTTTCCATAATTAATATTTTCAAGTTTGTATTTTCGATCCAGCCTTTCAAATAATTCCGACAGGGAAGAAACAGTATTGCCTTTATCAATGATTAATCCCTCTTCAAAATCATCATCTATAAAATCAAAATCAGGTTCATAAAACAGATTATAACCGCAGATTTGACATGATTCATCCGATAGATTTATAGGATTGTAACAATACGGACATATATTTGTATTCAACTGGAAAATATCCAATATGTCTATTTGTGAATCCAAATCGTTTAGGAAAAAGTTAAAACGGGTGATTATTCCATCATCTGTAACTTCTCCACGTTCATATTCTTCTGTTAAAACATCCTTAATTTCCTGAGCTTTATTTTTAGAAATGATTCCATCATCAATCATGTCTTGCATATAATCTGAAAATTCTTCGCCATGTCCTACAACTATATCAAATCCCAATTGAGATTTTGGCAATTTATCTTTTAAATCGAACATTATTTGAGTAAATTCTTCAGAATTCTGAAGGAATAAATCTTTGATTTCATTAAAATAACCATTATTTAATGATTTACGTTTTCCATACTCCTTAAAATCATTTTCAAGTTCTTGATGATAATAAATAATATTTCGTCCGGGAGTTGAGATATCCCTAAGCAACAAACTGGAACGAATATCCAAATCATATATATTAGAAGACATTATTTGCTCATCATCAAATTCTTCATTAGAATTGGATAATATATCCTCATTTTTAAAATCAAAGCTAATGGCACTAGCTACAATATTTTCACTTAATTTAAATGCAAATCCATAATGAATTAAGATTTCAACAAGATTTTTTGTTGGTTGTAAAATACTTAATGAATTACCCGCTGCAAGAAGTATATTAATTTCCAATAAAAATAATGAATTACCTCTAAATTCCGGTAAAACATAAATTTCATTTAAAACAAAATTCGTTGCTGAATTTAATCCGTAAAAAGCAAATCCCACAACTTTATTTTCAAATAATATCTCTTTGAAAACATCTCCCCATTTATTTTCTAGTACAAACCCTTCATTTTGAATAGATTCATAAATATACTCATAATCCTTTTTTAAAATTGATTCGACATCTAAATAATCAGATAAATCATTGTGAATAATTTTAGGATTATCATCATTTCTAATAATGAATTTTGTAGTCATGGACAATTCCCCATTAATAACTATTGATTTTTTATTAAATATATTAATCGATTTTTCTATAAATAAACCGTACACCATCTTTAATCTTATCTACAATCTTCATATCAACTAAATCGTTTAAATCTTTGGTTGCGGTGTTTCTTACAACACTAAACATGCCCATGTACTCTTTTATTGTAATTTCAGAAACATCATTCATTCTTAAGAATTGTTTTTGGCGTGCATTTAATCCATTTTCATTTTCATTTGATCTGAATATTACCTTGAAAAATCCTTCAGATTCTATAAATTCAGGTTCTTCCAAATCGTTTAATCTCATTGCATCTTTCATACGTTTTATACCAGTTCCAACATGCTCCATATATGTTGTTTTTGAAAATATATTGCATATTGTTTCATTTCTGTGGAGTGGCTCATTTTCTCCCAAGTCTTCTACAGTTAATGGGTATACCAAACGTCCAGGGCTTTTTATTTCAATTCTGTCATTGTAGATATAGAACGTTATTGCGGCAGTTGTTATTGTATAATCTCTATGAGCCAAGGCATTTACAAGTGCTTCACGTATCGCTTCATAAGGGTATTCTTGAATTGTTTCTCTTTTAAAACCTTTAACTTGTGAGATATTAACCAAGGTTTTATTGAAGAATAGTTCTGCTTCTTTGAGTAATTTTAAAAAGGACATGTTGAATTCTGCCTTATCAAATGTTTTTACTCCTTCATCGTCGAAAAAGCGAATCATTCTGACTTGATGTGATAAGTTAAATTTGGAGATGTCTTTGGCAAAGAATAATGCTCCTGCAGTGTTTAATCTGAATTCACCATCCACATATTCCCCAGCACGTATTGTTGATAGGACTTTTGTCAATCCTTTTTCATCCCTTATCTTTTCAATTGGTTCGTAATCTAACACATTAAAAAACATGTCCAATGCATCCAAATCAACATCATCGCATGAAGAGTTTAAAAGTATTTCAGAATCGAAAGCCCTGTAATTCCTCAAGTTTTTGGCAATAAAATCACCTAAACTTTCTTTAATTGCATTCATCAAATCATATCGATTATTAAATCGGGTATAACTATGATTGCTGACTTTTTTAATGAATGCTTCAGTTTTATCTTCCCTGAATTCAACATCTTTAATATAGATTAATGCATCATTATGTGTCTTGTTATAGAGATTATATTCAAGTTCTGTTGGCGATATTCCTGATTCAAGAATACTTCCATAATCCGAACCAATCAAACCAATGTAAATGTCTGAATTGATAGCTTCATCAGAATATACCTCTCTAGGAGAAGCTCCCAATGCAGATAACTCTTCATAAAGGAAAACATCAAAAAATTTATTTAAAATATAATCATTTTCAATTTCTTGCTTGATGAACTTTCGCTCATGCTCAAATTCCTTTCGAACACTGCTAACAAAAATCTTATACTTCATGCTTTTACCCTCTTTTATTAAACATCAGAAATACACTTGAAATGATAATATGCTTTTCATAGTATTAAGTAATATAATATCAAATTATTAAGTATATAAACTTTTTGTAAATAA
>NZ_JAZQIJ010000255.1:0-2598 GCF_045541095.1 Methanobrevibacter sp. | reverse complement strand
GAGCATCATCAAACTGAGAATATCTTTTTAATTTTTTAATCAAACTCTTTATAGTATTGTTTTCGATTTCATTTAACATACATATCCATTATTTAAAATAACCTGTAAACTGTATTTATTCAACATTTAGTTTGGTACTGTATTGGTCAAAATGACTTTTTAGTTTAACTCCAAAGAGGAAACGTTAATTTTCTTAATTTCCAGGTAATACTGATATATTTTTTCTGCCGGAAGCATAATGACCTGGATGTTTTCCAAATTTAAATTAGAAAGTATTTCTATTTCAATATGGCCTAAATTCTCAATTTCACCATCATATTTAGGGAAGAGAAATGCGTTTTTAACATTTTTAAAGTGATTATCCGCAACAAAATCATTTAAAGCCAACTGGTAGATGTATTGCTTTGTAATGTCACCAAGACCCGGATGGCCATCCAGAGTACCCTCATCGAATTTCAATTTGTAATATTTGGCATCCAGAATATAGAAGGTTTCATCATCAAAAGTTACAATATCCGGTTCAAAGGATTTACGTGCTTCATGATATTTGCCGCTTTTTAAAACCCATTTCGGCTTTTTGATAAGATTCATTATTGTATCGGAAGATGCAGAATTTATTTTAAGATTTTTAAACGGTTTATATAGTTTATTTTTAAATACTTTTGAGCACACTGCCTCCCAGATTTCATGATAAGTGCTTGTTCCATAAACAGTCAAGTAGTTTTTATCTGAAAAAGAGTTTTTCTCACTTAGATAGGCATGCATTGATTTTAAAAGCCTGATTTTTTGAGTATTAAACTGAAGGTGCAATTCCTTTTCAAGGTTTTCTAAAATTATACTGGTTTCACCGAAATCATCCAGATTTTTAGAAGACAGCTCAACAGGAGTCAGGTCAAATAAATCCATCAAACCCGCTTTTTCCAATTTTTTGGAACATTCTGTTATGATATATTCATGCAATAATCTGAAATAATCAAACAAATCATCGATTTTACGTTTTGTGTAAAGTTCAACATAGTAAGGTTTACTGTCTTTTATGATCGGATTAGTGTAGTTAATTGTACGGTTCCAGTCGATTTCACCATTTCCGTTGACTTCCAGGATGTTTTGGATATTTGAATATAATCCGTTTTCAAAATAGTCCTCTAAGAAAAATATCATCATTGACAGCTGATTGTATGAAATGTCTTCTAAATTTTCATTTTGATATTCCAAATCATAATTAAATGAGTTATACTTTTTTATAACTTTTAAAACTTGTTTAAAATCGCTTTTTTTAAATTTATTTTCAGGAATGTATTTTGGATAGACATTAATGACCAGATTATCTATGATGATTACACCAACAAACCTAAAATGATAAATATCCTTTTCATTTTTTATGATAGCATAAGCTAAAAGCTTATTAAAAGCTTTTTCATCATGATTTAAAAGTTCCAGGAGTTTAATTTTAGAGTAGGCTTTAAGCTCTTGAATATAGATTGTTTTCATTCGTCCTCACTTATGAATTGGGATTTGATATTGTCACAGAATATTTCAAGGCCCATTTTGTCAAACTCTTCACAGATTTTGGAGTATGTGATGTATGATTCGTTTTTTCGAGCTCCACTGAAAAGATCGTTTCTTTTTGATTTAGCAGCATCTTCAAACAAATACATGATAATTTTATTTTTGAATATATCTTTGAATGTTTCTTCATCAATGTCTTTATCCATGAATTCAGTAAATGCAAAAAACGGCCCCATAAGTTTATCTTCATTGATTTTGTATGACAATAATTCATCGTTTATTGCTTTTCTGAGGTCGTTCCAGTTGACTTTGATGTGGTTTAGATTTACATTGATGTTTTCAATTAAACCCTCATTGTTGTTGATGCTGAAATATTGGAAATCCCATCTTCTTTTAAAGGCAGTGTCCATCGGAAAGACTCCCTGGTCTGCTGAGTTCATGGTTGCCCAAATGAATAGATTTGAAGGAAGTTTGATTTTATCCTCCTGTAAGTATAACATCATATCTTCAGTTGAATCAATCGGATAAATTGATTCATTATTTTCATCGCGATCCAATAATTGAAATATATCACCAAAAACAGCTGCAACATTAGAACGGTTGATTTCTTCAATTAAAAGCAGGTATGGTTTGTCAGGATTTTCCAAAGCTTTTTTAAGAATTCTCATAAATGGTCCTGGGACATACTTATAAACTATATTATCTCCATCAGGATAAGGTTTGAACATCCCAACAAAGTTTGCATATGAGTAATCGGGATGGAAAGTTACTCTCTCATAATTATCTTCAAAGTCTTCAAGCAACTTATTTTTGTCCTTATTTAAGTTAAATGATTTTCCAGTTCCGGGCGCTCCAAAATAAATTAAATTACGTTTTTTATCAGATTCATAAATTGGCCTTTTACTGCTCCTTAAGATATTCAATGGCAATATATTAACTTTTTTAGACCATAAATAATCATCAATAGCACAAATCCAATGACTAAATTCATCGAAAACTTTTATATCAGAAATATCGAAGTTTTCAAATGAGTATTCCTCAGATAAATTAGTTATAAACTCATTGTATGATAAATTTGAATCCATATAA
>NZ_JAZQIJ010000254.1:0-22462 GCF_045541095.1 Methanobrevibacter sp. | reverse complement strand
GTTCCTAAATAAACTACTGAACTCTTGTGACATAAATAAAAATATTATATGCATGGCCTAAGAATCTCAGGCTTCTACAAGCCGGAGAGGTTCAATTAAAAAATTAAAGAATTTAGTGGAATCCGCATCCACTACAAGTTTCACATTTTTCTTCTTCTAAAGGATCATACTTTTTATCTTCCTGCAAAGTGGCTGAGATAAAGTACTGGTCAAATTCATCTTTGTTTTTCAATACCGGAGAAATTCCTTTAAAATCACATTTTATGTCTCCAGTTCCACCAATATCGACCATAATAGGTTCGCCCAGTTTAAATCTTTTGAAATAAGCTTCAACTTCGTTAATTAAATCTCCAGGCACTCTAAAGTTAAAAGACAATATATTATTTTCCTTCATTTTCAAACCGACATACTTCTGGTCTATTTCGTAGTTTAATCCTAACTGCTTTTTGAAAATAACATTTGTACCGATTTCATTAGATGACATTATCTTTTCCTCCTTACTCGATTATTTTGAATTATATGTTCGAAGTATATAAAACTTTCCAAACAATTCTTAAAAAAAGTTCAATTAAAATTTTTGAAAATTAAAAATTATACTTGATTGGCTCAGTATTTAACAAGGTTTATATAATTTCAAAATCAATAATTATAATATTATATTATATATAATAATAAATTAAAAAAAAGGTGTTTATGAATGAATGAATACAACAAAGATATTGGAAACAGAATTAGAGAACTTCGTGAACTTTCAGACATTACAATTAAAGAAATTGCAGACAGCTTGAACATTAAACAAGAAACATACATCCAATATGAAAACGGCGAAGTAGACATTCCAGCAAGCTTTTTATATGAACTTGCACACATCTTTAAAGTTGATTTAGGTTTATTACTGACCGGTGAAGAAAGCAGAATGAGCATATTTGATGTAACCCGTGCAAACAAAGGGGTTTCAGTTGACAGAAGAAAAGAATATACACACCAAAACCTATGTTCCAATTTCATTCACAAACAGGCTGAAACATTCCTCGTTACCGTGGACCCTGAAAAAAATCCTGTGCCTTCACTCAATTCACACCCAGGTCAGGAATTCAACTATGTTTTAGAAGGTTCCTTAAAAATATATATTCACAATAACGAAATTATCCTAAACGAAGGAGATTCAATCTTTTTCGATTCAGCACACAGACACGCAATGGTAGCACTTAACGATAAACCCGCTAAATTCTTAGCAGTAATCATATAATATTTATGGAGATTATTAAATGACATCAGTAATAGCAGATTTTGTAGAAAGAGTAGACTTTGACTCTTATGAAGACTTTTATAAAAATTTTAAATTAACCTATGAAGAGGATTATAACTTCGGATTTGATGTAGTGGACAAATATGCAGAAATCGATCCGGAAAAAATAGCTTTAATATGGACCAACGACTACGACGAAGAGCACACATTCACTTTCAAGGAAATGAAAGAATATTCAAATAAAGCTGCAAACTTATTTAAACGTCTTGGAATTAAAAAAGGCGACTGTGTAATGCTTACCTTGAAAAACAGATATGAATGGTGGTTCTGTATGGTTGCATTACATAAAATCGGTGCAATAGCAATACCTGGAACCCACATGTTAAAGCTTCACGATATTGACTTTAGAATAAAAGAAGCTAACGTGAAAATGGTAGTGTCCGTAGAGGAAGACTCACTATTACCTGATTACGAGGAAGCTGAAAAATCATTAGGAATTGATTTGAAAAAATTAGTCATAGAAACCGACAGGGAAGGTTGGATAAACTTCAATGAAGCAATTGAAAAGGAAAGTGACGTGTTTGAAAGGCCAACCGGTGAAGACAAAACATATGCTGAAGAGATTTTCCTAATTTATTTCACATCAGGAACAAGCGGACTTCCAAAAATGGTTTCACACAAGCATACTTACTCTTTAGGACATATCCCAACTGCAAAATACTGGCATAACGTTGTTGAAGATGGAATACACCATACCTCAGCAGATACAGGATGGGGAAAAGCAGTTTGGGGAAATCTGTATGGACAATGGATTGCAGGAACAGGAATATTCATCTATGACTATGAAAGATTCAACGGAATCAAACTGCTTGAAAAGATTATAGAATATAAAGTGGACACATTCTGCGCTCCACCAACTATCTACAGATTCATTATTAAGGAAAATATCGAAGGATATGACTTATCAAACTTAAAATATGTAACAACTGCAGGAGAACCACTTCCTCCTGAAGTAGCTGAAAAATTCAGAGAACTGTCCGGACTTACCATCAAAGAAGGATTTGGTCAGACAGAAACCACATTGTCAATCGGAACATTCATCTGGCTGGATGCAAAACCTGCTTCCCTAGGTAAGCCTTCCCCACTATTCGATTTGAGACTTCTTGATGAAGACCACAACAGAGTGGAAATCGGTGATGAAGGGGAATTATGTTTCAAAATGAATGACGGCCCAAATCCGGGACTGTTCAAAGATTATGTGAATGATGAAGAAAAATACAAAAAGCAAATCCATCACGGATACTACCACTGCGGAGATACCGCATGGGTGGATGAAGACGGATACGTTCACTTTGTCGGACGAAATGACGACATAATCAAGTCTTCAGGTTACCGTATCGGACCGTATGAAGTGGAAAGTGCAGTATTGTCTCACAAAGCGGTTTCAAACTGTGCAATTACCGGTTATCCGGATGAAGTAAGAGGTCAAATCGTAAAGGCAACAATTATCCTACAGCCTGGATTTGAACCATCAGACAAACTTACAAAAGACATTCAAAATCATGTTAAAAAAGTTACAGCTCCTTATAAATATCCGAGAATGATTGAATATGTTGATGAAATTCCAGAAACAATCAGTGGAAAAATAAGGAGAGTTGAAATCAGAGAAAACGATAATAAAAATTAGATGATATAATGACAGAAGAGATATCTTATCCAGTTATTAATAAAGAAATTTGCAAAGGCTGTATGAGATGCATTGTAGGATGTCCTCAAAATGCAATATTACTTTCACAAGACATGAACAACGCAGGATACCAATATGCATATTATAGCGGCAGCGGATGCACAGGATGTAAAGACTGCTACTTTACATGCCCTGAACCGTTAGGCCTTGAAGTGCATCAGATAAAGAATATTGTAAATGACACAGTTGCAAAAATGATCCGGGCTAAAGTAGCCGGAAATGGGGGAAATTAAATGAGTAATCAGATGGTAAAAGGAAATACCGCAGTTGTAATTGGTGCAATGTATGCAGGATGTGACTGTTTTTTCGGATACCCAATTACCCCTGCAAGTGAAATCCTGCACGAAGCATCCAAATATTTCCCGATGGTTGGAAGAAACTTCGTTCAGGCTGAAAGTGAGGAAGCATCAATCAATATGGTTTACGGTGCATCAGGTACAGGCCACAGAGTAATGACATCATCATCAGGACCTGGAATAAGTCTGATGCAGGAAGGATTCACTTTCCTTGCCGGTGCAGAACTGCCTGCAGTAATCGTTGACATCATGAGAGCAGGACCTGGTCTTGGAAACATCGGACCTGAACAGGGTGACTACAATCAGATTGTTCATGGAGGAGGTCACGGAAACTACAAAAACATAGTTCTTGCTCCGAACAGCGTTCAGGAAATGTGCGATTTGACAATGAAAGCATTTGAACTTGCAGACAAATGGAGAAATCCGGTCGTTGTTCTTGCAGACGGTACATTAGGCCAAATGGCAGAACCGTTAGTGTTCCCTGAAAAAGCAATTGAACCTAAAAACGATAAGGACTGGGCAGTCAAGGGAAATAAGGAAACCATGGAAAATCTCATAACTTCAATTTTCAATGACTTCAACGATCTGGAGGATTTCAACTTCAAGCTTCAGGAAAAATACGCCAAAATCGATGCCGAAGAAGTCGTCATTGATGAATACATGGTGGATGATGCTGAAATCGTTCTGGTTTCATTCGGTATAAGCAGCCGTATTGCAAGGTCTGCCGTTGACAAAAGCCGTGAAAAAGGCCTGAAGGTCGGACTTTTAAGACCGATTACATTAAACCCGTTCCCGATTGACAGAATCAAGGAATTGTCCGACAAAGGTGTTGAGTTTGTTTCAGTTGAAATGAGCAACGGACAGTTATTAAGAGACGTTCAATATGCAGCGCTCAGAAGAGACGGAACCCATCTTGTCAACAGAATGGGAGGAAACCTTATTGAACTCAAACATGTGCTTGCTAAAATTTATGAAATAGCAGGACTTGATGAAGAAATAGATACTTCAAAAAGAAGTGAAGAAAAGGCAAGTCCGAATATTATTGATTAAGGATGTGGAAAGATGAGTGAAGAGTTAAATAAAGATTATGTAGAGCAAATACGTAGAAATCCACAATCCCTTTTAGAAGAATATCCAAGAAAAGGAACCAATATCCAATCAACCCACTACTGTGCCGGTTGTGGACACGGTATTTTGCACAAACTGATAGCGGAATGTATGGATGAACTTGGAATACAGGAAAGATGCGTTATGATTTCACCTGTAGGATGTTCAGTGTATGCTTATTTCTACTTCAACTGCGGAAATTTCCAGACCGCACACGGAAGAGCACCTGCAGTAGCTACAGGTATTTCAAGAGCTGAAGACAATGCAATTGTCATGAGCTATCAGGGAGATGGAGACTTAGCTTCAATCGGTTTGAATGAAACCCTCCAGGCAGCCAACCGTGGAGAAAAGATTGCAGTATTTTTCGTTAACAACACAGTATACGGTATGACCGGAGGACAGATGGCACCGACCACACTTGTCGGTGAAAAAACCGTAACATGCCAAACCGGAAGAGACCCTGACTATACCGGCCATCCTACCCACATGTGCGAACTGATAAATACATTGAAAGCACCAGTGTTTATTGAAAGGGTTTCCCTTGCAAATCCATTGAAAATCAGACTTGCAAAATATGCAATCAAACAGGCATTGACCGTTCAAAAAGAAGGAAAAGGATATTCATTCGTTGAAGTCCTCTCACCTTGTCCTACCAACCTCAAACAGGACGTGGCCAGTGCACAGAAATTCATAGAAGAACAGATGGAAAAAGAATTCCCTGTCAAAAACTTCAGAAACAACCTGTACAAAAAAGAGCCTGTAATAAGACCTGCAAGTGACTTTTCAACAGAATCATTAGATAAGATATTTAACGTTAACAGAGGCGAAGGCACAGGATACGTTGACGATGAAATCGAACCAGTAAGCATCAAGGTTTCAGGATTCGGTGGTCAGGGAGTACTGAGTGCAGGACTTACAATAGCTCAGGCGGCCTGTGCTGAAGGAAAACACGTTTCATGGTATCCAAGCTACGGACCAGAACAGAGAGGAGGAAAATCCAACTGTTCAGTTGTTATCTCAAACGAAACAATCGGAACCCCTGTAGTTGATGACATTGACATTCTTATCGCTTTAAACAAACCTTCCCTTGAACAGTTCTCACAGGACGTCAAGGAAGGAGGAGTTATACTTTACGATTCAAAAATAGGAGAATTTGAAACCGACAGAAACGTTAAAGTCATTGCAATGCCATGTGTGGACATTGCTGAAGAACATGGAAATGCAAGAACCGCAAACACTGCACTTTTAGGTGCTTTAACTGAACTCGGAGATGTTTTAAAACGTGAATCCTATGAAAACGCTATCCGTGAAATGTTTGCATCAAAACCTAAAGTGATTGATGTGAATATTGAAGTTTTAAAGGCAGGAGCGGAATGGATTAAAAACAATTCTTAAGTGTGATTTAATGACATATAAAGAAAACAGCACAAAATATATTGAAAATTACGGTTTAAGTATAGGAGATACAATTAAAGTCAACAAGGAAGACATCACCTATACCGGAATTTTACTTGACAGGCCGGAAGATGCCGATGACGGATATCTGGTAATCAAACTGTCAAGCGGATACAACATCGGTGTTGCAATCGAGGACACTACCGCAGAACTTGTCGAAAAAGGAGACAAACCGAAAATCGGTTATGATGAAGAGGAAATTCCTCATGACCCTTCAAAACAAAACATTTCCATCGTTTCAACCGGTGGAACAGTATCCTCTGTAATTGATTACCGCACAGGTGCTGTGCATCCTAAATTTACAGCTTCAGACCTTGTTAAAGCAAACCCGGAACTATTGGATTATGCAAACTACAATGTTAAGGCATTATACAATATCCTAAGTGAAAACATGAAACCTGAATACTGGGTTAAGGCTGCAGAAGAAATTGCAAATGACATTACTGATGGTGCTGACGGTGTCGTAATAGCTCACGGTACAGACACAATGCACTACACTTCAGCCGCATTGAGCTTCATGCTGAAAACTCCAGTACCAGTCATCATTACCGGCGCTCAGAGAAGTTCAGACAGACCTTCAAGTGACGCCAACATCAACCTTATCGATTCAGTGATAGCTGCAAAATCAGACATTGCAGAAGTATGTGTCTGTATGCACGGAAGCCTGAATGATGAGTATACATACCTTCACAAGGGAACAAAAGTCAGAAAGATGCACACTTCAAGAAGAGATACATTCAGAAGCATCAACGCTCAGCCAATAGCTAAAATCATGAACAAAAAGCTTAATGTCAATCCGGAATATTCATACGCCAAACGTGGAGAAAACAAACTTGAAGTGAATACAGGAATCGATGATAAAGTCGGATTCATCAAGAGTTTTCCGGGAATTTCTGAAGAATTTGTCGAATATCACATTGACAAAGGATATAAAGGTCTTGTCATTGAAGGAACCGGTCTTGGACATGTTCCAAATAACCTTATTGACTCATTTAAGAGAGCCCAGAGCGAAAACATCCCAGTCATCATGACTTCACAATGTCTTTACGGCAGAGTCAATATGAACGTTTACTCAACAGGACGTGAAATATTGGATGCAGGAGTCATTTCAGGCCTTGATATGACCCCTGAGACAACTTATGTCAAGTTATGCTGGGCATTAGGTCAAAGTGACGATTACAATGAAGTTAAAAATATTATGCAAACAAATATTGCAGGCGAATTTTCTGAAAAATCCTCAATCAGGGATTTCTTAAATTAAGGTGATAACATGGATTACGATTATGAAAAATTAGGATTGAAAATGGGACTTGAAATTCACCAGCAATTAAACAGCCAGCACAAACTTTTCTGTCCATGTAAAACTGAACTTGTTGATGACAATTTTGATGAACTTGTTCAAAGAAAACTGAGGCCAACCCAATCAGAGCTTGGTGAAATCGACCGTGCTGCACTTCAGGAATCACTTAGGGGATTGAACTTCAAATATGAAAACTTCGAAAAGCACACATGCCTTGTTGAAAACGATGATGAACCTCCTCACAGTTTAAATGAGGAAGCTTTGGACATCTGTATTACAATAGCATGCCTCATGAACATGCACATTGTGGATGAATTCCATACAATGCGTAAACAGGTTATTGACGGAAGTAACACAGGAGGATTCCAGAGGACAGGTATGGTTGCAACAGACGGATACCTTGACACACCTTACGGAAAAGTTATCATTGAAAGTTTAGGTCTTGAAGAGGATGCCGCAAGAAGAGTTGAAACCAAGGACGGATTTACAGAATTCAGATTAGACCGTTTAGGAATACCTTTAGCTGAAATTACAACAGACCCTTCAATGCACCATCCAGATCAGGTAAGAGAAGTAGCTTACATGCTTGGTCAGATTCTGAGAAGTACCAACGTTAAAAGAGGACTTGGAACAATCAGACAGGATTTGAACATCTCAATTGCTGAAGGTGCACGTGTTGAAATCAAAGGTGTGCAGGACCTTGACCTGATGGCTGAAATCGTTAACCGTGAAGTTCAAAGGCAACTGGAATTGATTGACATTAAAAAACAGCTTGAAGAGAGAAATGCAGAAGTGCTTGAAGAAATCCATGACCTTGATGAATTGTTCGAAGACACCAAATCAAAGATTTTAAAATCTGCCGAAACCATTAAAGCGGTTGTATTAAAAGGATTTGATGGGCAAATTGGTCGTGAAGTACAACCTGGAAGAAGATTCGGAACTGAAATTGCAAGCTATGCCAAAAAACGTGGAGTTTCAGGAATATTCCACTCTGACGAATTGCCTGCTTACGGAATCACCCAGGATGAAGTTGACAGAGTCACAGAATTTTTAAACATCGGAGAAGAAGATGCGTTCATCATTGTAGCTCACGATGAGGACATTGCAGTTTCCGCTTTGGAAGAAGTCAAAAGAAGAGCTAATTTAGGTCTTGAAGGAGTTGTCGAAGAGACAAGAAAAGCTCTTGATGACGGAAACACCGAGTACATGAGACCGCTTCCGACTGCAAACAGGATGTATCTTGAAACAGACATTCCTTTATTCAAGATTACTCAAGACAGGATTGAACCTATCGCTAACAACCTGCCTGAATTGCCTGACGTGAAACAGGCCAGAATCATTGAAGAGTACAAGTTAAGTGAAGATCTGGCTACACAGCTTGTCAAAAGGCAGGAAGCAGACATGTTTGAAGCCATCTTAGCGGATGTCGATGTGGATGCAACCCCGGTCGCTTCACTTCTCGCATATGATCTCAGAGAAATCAAAAGGGAAGGTCACGACATTAACATTTTAACCTTAGACCACTTCAAAGGCATTTTCACATTACTGGCTGAAGGCAAAATTGCAAAGGACAGCGTTCGCAAACTGGCCATTGAAACCATAAAAGCACCGGACACAGACATAGCCGAAATCGCTGAGAAAAGCAATCTTGTTATGATGAGCGAAGATGATGTTGCAAAAATCATTGCCGGAATTGTAGCAGACAACGAAGGAATGGTTAAGGAACGTCAGATGGGTGCTATGGGTCCTTTAATGGGAATGTGCATGAAACAGCTTAAAGGAAAAGCTGACGGTGGTATGGTTAACAAAATCGTACGTGAAGAAATTCAAAAATTAATTTAAGGAAACTCGATTGAGTTTCCGTTAAACTCTTTTTTTTATATTAAATATAACAACAGTGAAATTATAGCAAAACTAGATGACATAATCGTATCAAGAGCAATCATTGAAGAATTCATGAACGACTTTCTAGACTACACAGATATCGATATGGCTATTGGAGGAGGACCGTCCGGAATAACCGCAGGACACTATATTGCAAAGGCAGGATATGAAGTAGCTATTTTTGAAAGAAAACTACCTATAGAGGGCGGAATGTGGGGATGAGGAATGATATTCAACAAAGTAGTTGTTCAGGAAGAAGGAAGAAGAATTGTTGACGAGTTCGCAATCAACTACAAAAAATATCAGGACAACTACTATGTCGTGGACTCCATAGAGTGCACCTCAACACTTACCTCTAAATCAACTCAAGCTGGTCTTAAAGTGTTTAATCTCATGTCAATTGAGGATTTAATGGTACGTGAAAATGGAATAAACGAAGTAGTGTTCAACTGGAGTTCAGTTGAAATGAGTGGTCTACATATAGACTCACTTACTGTGAGATCTAGGCAATTATTGATGCTACAGGACATCCGCTTGAAATTATCAAAATCGTTCAGGGCAAAATGGAAAGTATTCTGAACACCAAAACCAGTAAAATCATGGGTGAGAAATCCATGTGGGCAGACAGTGCGGAAGGCAAGATTTTAGACAATGTCAATGAAGTCTATCCAGGATCATATGTAACCGGAATGGCTGCCAATGCAGTTCACGGATCACAACGTATGGGACCAAACTTTGTCGGAATGCCACTTTCCGGAGAACAGGTAGCTAAAAAAGTGGCTGAAGATTTGGAAAACAGAAAATAGAACTCTCATTAGAGAGTTTTTCAATTCTTTTTTTAATTAATTTTTAGGTATACCTAAAAAAATAGTAACCTTTATATACTAGTTAATACAACATTATAATTGACGATGTGAATTTAGGCTTACCTAAAACACTCACATATCAGTCTAAAAAAAACTCTCCAAAATTAGAATTGTATTGAATTAGGTTTTTCACAATTTCCTTAATTTGATACAAGTCGTCGGAAAATTAAAAAATCTGCCAAAAAATATAATTTTCCTCAAAACATTCGTGGTGTTTAATTTCGTCGGTTAAACACCTATTATCTCTCTTTTTAATAATATTTTTCAAAATAAATATCAATTTTACATGCCAACGTTAACAATAACGAAGGCAGTATGATTTTACGGAAATATGTCTGATTCTAAGATATCACCCAAATCGTGAAGAAAAAGCTGCTTTAAAATAATTCACCAGAAAATAACGTATAGATTCAATCATAATTGAATAACATTTATATTAATGGTTGTGAAATGAAGGGTTGCATTCATTTTTTGAAAACACACATCATCCAATCAAATAAACAAAGATTTAAATATAACCTGAAACTTTTTAAAATTATGACCATCATTACTAAATTCGAAAAGAAATGTTCTGTTTGCGGCAGAACAAGTTTGCAACCGATTTTATCAAGTACCAATTCCTGGGGATATCCAGACATTGACTTAAGGCCTCCGGAAATGAGAAGAAGCACAATGAACACCTGGCTTGTTGAATGCCCACATTGCGGTTATGTGGCTAGCAATATTGAAAACAAGTTAGAAGTGCCAAAAGACCTTTTAAAGACTGGTGCATATCTGACATGCGAAGGCAAAAATTTCAAATCCCCACTGTCAGAAAGATTCTATAAGCATTATCTGATATCCAAAGCGGAAAAATATCATGGCTCTGAATTCTTTTCACTCCTGCATTGTGCCTGGACATGTGATGACAATGATGATGAACTTGCAGTTGAAATCAGAAAACTGGCTTTAAAATCACTGTATAAAATCGACCCACAAGAAGAGGATGAAAAGAATGCTTTGAAACTTATTGAGGCAGACCTGCTTAGAAGGTCATTGCAGTTTGATGAAGTGATTAGAAAATTTAAAGATGTGATTTTGGAGGATAAGACTCAAAATGACATTATCACATTCCAAATTGAATTATCAATGAATAAGGACAGTGCCTGCCATACTGTGGAAGAAGTGGTTGAAAAATAATATATTTCCACATTCTCTTATTTTTTTAATTTTTACAGTTAATTCAAGAAGTTTTTACTTCCAAATAAAAAAAAAAAAGTTTAGAAGAGAGATTTGATCTCTTCTATTTGATTGTTATTTTAGGTTTTTTGGTTGCTGCTTTGTATGTTTTGTCACCGGCGAATTTAACTACTGCAGTGAATTTGCCTTTTTTGGTTATTTTGAGGCTGAAAGTAGCCTGACCTTTGGAATTTGTTTTTGCAGTATAGGTTTTGCCGTTGAGTTTTAAAGTTACTTTTTTACCGGATTTCAAGTAAATTTTACCGTTAGCGGAAGATCCTTTAATGGTTTTTAAAGTAACTGTGTATTTTTTGGTTTTAGCAGTAGCTTTGTATGTTTTAGCAGCCGCAGTGATTGTAATAGGTTTCTTGTTAATGGTTATAACATATGACGCATTGGTTGAGATGTATTTTTCATCACCCTCGAAAGTTACGGTAACCGGCAGTTTATTTACGTCTTTCATGTTGATTTGAAGTCTGGCATAACCATTTGCATCAGTAGTCCTATTCAATATTTTATCGCTCAAAGCAAATGAGACAGTTTTGTTTGCTACTGGATTGCCATTTGCATCCTTAAGCTGTACAGTAAAGTACTGACCTCTTTCACCTGCATAATAGTCAACTGCATACTGTGAATAATTCTTACCTGAAACAACAGTTGAAATTTTACTTACAGTTACAGTGATTGTGGTTGAGTTTTCAGCATAAACGCCGTCTCCGCCAACAGTCAAAGTGATTTTGGCAGTACCTTCCTTAACGGCAGTTACGACATCGTCTTCGACAGTTACAACACCTGAATCATCTGCCTCATAAGTGACATTCAAGTCATCAGGAACAGTAACTGGCACAATTGTAGCATTATCACCAACGTTTAATTCTATGTCTTCGGCACTGACAGAAGCATCCTTCAAGGACACAGTAACCTCAATAACCTTACTGTTGGCTGCTTCATACTTATCATTACCGTCATAACTAACAGTAATAGCAGCAGTTCCATTAGCCACAGCAACAAGATTGTTGCCCTCAAATTTAACAACAGAAGAATCATTTGAAATATAAGTTAAATTATCACCAGTGGAAGGCTTTAAACTGGCAACATCTGAAGCAACATCACCAACAAACAACTCCAAAGTAGCTTTATTAACAATGATTTCAGTAGGCACTTTAAAAACAGTTACACTTACAGCAGCAGTGCTCTTTTTATAAACCTTATCATCACCAACCGTCAAAGTAATAACCGCACTGCCCTCCTTCAAACCTGTTACAACACCATTATCAACACCAGCAACCTCCGGATTACTGGAAGTATAATTAACAGTTAAATTCTCAGGAACAACAACAGCACCAATCTCATAAACCTCATCAATAACAATAGAGACAGTATCATTCAAAACACTAATACCAGTATCCTTCAAACTAACAGTAACGCTGATAGTTTTATTTTGAGCGGCAGCATAATTGTCATTGCCTGCAAATGAAACAGTGACAGTAGCACTGCCTTTACTCAATGCTGTGATTAAACCATCATCAGATACTTTAACAACACTTTCATTATTGGAAGAATATGATAGATTGCCTGCGCCGGCAGGAGTTAAATTAGCTAAAACAACAAACTCATCGTTTACTTTTAAATCAAGTGTTTCATTAGCTAAAATTATTTCAGTGGATAATTTATTTACAGTAATGTTGACTTCTTTAGTTACAGGATTATGAATACTGTCAGCTATTGTTGTTACGGTTAATGTATGATTTCCTGCTTTTAAACCTGAAATCCGAATAGTGAAATTATTAATCACGGTAACATTAACACTATCGATGTTTGCTGTTATTCCTGTGGCTCCGGTAGTTGTTACAGTAACATTTCTTGAATCTCCATAATCCAAAACGATATTATCAAGAGTTATTGTTGAATCCTCTTTATGGATTGTTATAGTTCCATTATTGACAGCAACATTGTCCAATCCGACATATGATGCGCTGACGTCATATTCACCGCAATCGTCAAATGTATATTCAGCCCACCATGTACCGTTAACACCATATGTTGCATTGATTTGGGTGCCGTTTGATAATATGAATATCAATTTGCCATCCCATAAGAGATTTTTCGGAATGTTGGATTTTGCAGTAATGTTAACAGTATTGCGGTTGGTTGTAAGTGAAGTCACATTTACATAAAACTGAACATCAGGCATTGTTATTTCTATTGTCCTGAAAATCGGTTCGAACTCTTCATATTCAGTGTTGATGAATGCATAATAAAATCCGACAGGTAGGTCCACAGTCCAATCTGTACCGCTTAGAAAAGTATGATTAAACACTTGTTTAGCATTGTCCTTAAGGTATACGGCCATTGAAATATTTCCGTTAGTTATTGGCATGCCCCCATGTGTTGTTAAATAAAATGTTAAATTCTCACCGGAACCATAGACTGAGTAGAAATCATAAACCTCCAATTTAGGTGAAAGAATAAGCGTATTGTTAGTTGTATCGGAATCTGTTTTTAAAATGATGGAATCCGCAGTGACCGCCCATGTATAGCAAAAAATAACTCCACCTTCAGGAGCGGAGTTGCCTTCAAAATAACAATTTGTCGCATTAACCTGCTGATTAGTCATGAAGAAAACAGCACCACCTCTGCCAGTGGCCTCATTAGCGACAAAACTGCAATTTATCACATTATCATTATCATTAAGGAAGTAAAGCGCACCACCATTCTTAGCAGAGTTGTCAGCAAAATGACAATTTGCCACATTACTCGGATAACTTAAGCTAACTGCTCCCCCATCATTAGAAGCATCATTACCGGTGAAATTACAATCCTCAACCGTACCGAATTTACTGTAGACAGCACCACCATCATGAGCAGCAGTATTGTTCTCAAAACTGCAATTTACAACATTGCCTTTCTCTGAGATGTAAACCGCACCGCCGTTACGGGTAGCCCTGTTGTTGGTGAAATTACAATTTACAGTCGAACCGGATCCTGCAAGATAAACGGCACCTCCGTTGTTAGCATGATTGTTCTTAAATGAAATATCCTCAATGGTTCCATAACCTGCAGCTAATGCGCCACCGTTTTCAGCGGAGTTTCCAATGAATTCCCCATTGAATATTACGTCTTCAAAGGTTTTAAAGAAATTGACTCGCCCACCTCTTTGAGCAGTATTGTTTGTGAAATTAGTATTGAATATTATATTTCTAGGAGTTTCACGATAGTTTACTGCCCCACCATTCAAAGCAGCAATATTGTTAATAAATTCACTGCTGAATATGCTGTTGGTGGATACGTTCTTAAATGTTATTGCGCCACCGTTTCCGTTTGTTGGATCAATTTGACCTAAAGCGCTATTGTTAATAAAACGGCCGGTGAAGTTATTCCTGTCAGTAGTGCTGTAGAAAAACATTGCCCCTCCGCATGATTTTGCAGTGTTGTTTATAAAATCACTGCTGAACCTGTTTTCATTTGCGTTCTTGGAGAAAAACATTCCTCCGCCATAGCCCGCATAATTGTCCCTGAAAATGCACTCAAAACTATTGTTTTGAACTAAATTATGGAAAAATATGGCTCCTCCGCTTTGTCCTGCATAATTATTATAGAATTGGGATGAAAAATTGTTATTTATTGATTGTGCTTCAACATATATTGCACCACCATTTCTGGTTGCCCTGTTGTCTGTAAAAATGGAATCTATCACATTTCCTGCGCCATTAAAGTAAATTGCTCCACCGGAACCTTTCTCACCGATCACTTCATTGTCAGTGAAATTACAATTAGTCACAGTACCTGTACGATAGAAGTAAACTGCACCCTCGTTTTCTGCGCGTCCCCTTGTGAATTGTATATTTTTGATTATGACATTGTCGGAGGTTATATACAGTATTTTTGACAGTTTTTTTGCATCCAGTGTTGCATTGTTTTGTCCGGTTAAGGTTAAACTTTTTGTAATTCTGATTGGTATTCCAAAACCAGTATACAATCCATCAACAGTGATTTCATCCCCCTCATTTGCCAGGTCTATTAATTTTTGAATTTCTGTGAAATTCCTGCCCCGGACAACATCATCAGCATCAAGGACATTATTGGAAAAGGTGATATCTCCAGTAACTGAATGAATTGCGCCTTTGGTTAAAGGATTATTTGTAAAATCACTATCGCAAACAGTGCAGTGATTAGAATTATAAATAGCATTACCCATTTTTGCAGTGTTGTTGGCAAAACTGCAATTTGTCAACTCACCGTCACCAGAGAAGTAAACCGCACCGCCGTATTTAGTTGCAGTGTTATCGGCAAGACTGCAATTTGTCAACTCACCGTCACCCGAGAAGTAAACCGCACCCCCAGTGTTTGAAGCGGTGCTACCGGTGAAATTACAATTTGTCACAGTAGCAGACTTTTCAAAGAAAAGTGCTCCTCCATTATTTTTAGAAGTACTGGCTATAAAATTACAATTTCTCACATCCCCAGTATTCTGGAAGTAAACCGCACCCCCGTCTTTAGTTGCAGTGTTATCAGTGAAATTACAATTTGCAAGAGTGCCTAAATCGCTAAAGTAAACCGCACCACCATAAGCTGCATAGTTATCAAAGAAATTACAATATGTCACTTCACCTTTACCCGTAAAGAAAACTGAACCACCGTCATTGAAGTTATTGCTGAAATTACAATTTATCACGGCACCTGACTTTTCAAAGAAAGCTGCGCCTCCATTTCCGGTTGTTTTACCATTTGTGAAAATTATGTTTTTCAGCATCACATTGTCTGCTGTTATTTTGAATATTCTTGATTTTTCCTTTGCATCGATTTTAAATCCGTTTCCATCGATTGTCATTGATTTGCCAATAATAATTCCTTCAATATCAAAACCGCTTTCCCATCCGTAATTCTTGGTTAGCGTTAATGTTGAACCTGGTTTTGCCGCAGTAATATTTCCTTGCAGTTCAGCAAATGTTCCAACATCTCCTTCACTTATCACGTCATCATTTTCTGTCTGACCTATCAGTTCGCCTTCCTTTAAAGACATCATCTCGCCAGCATCTGCTTGTGACAATTCAATTGCTGAATCATCTCCCCTGGCAATTACCGTATTGTTCACGTCACTGGCACAGACTCCGGCCGCACCTAATATGACTATGGCCAGTGCCAGCATGAACATTAGTTTCTTGAATTTCATTTTCCCCCCAAAACTCCTGAAAATTGTATGCTAAAAACGTTTAATATCATTTAAAACAATCATAAAAATAAATGTCATTTGTTTAAAACTTCAAAAACATGACTTAAATTCTATTCACCAAAATATAAATATATAACTATCTTGGAGAATAACGGCAGATAAGCCGGAAAAACATTTCTTGGACAAAATACATAGAAAGTATCAGCTGACCGTATTTTAAAAAAAGTATAAACTTTGGAGGAATATCATGGATGAAAAAGAATGCTATAACTGCAAACATGTGGAATTTGACATTGGCCTTTGCACACAATATTACTGCGGATTTCATGAAAAATTAGTCAAAATGGATGATACCTGTGATTGCTGGAGCAAATCATCCAATTAATTCATTCGTTTTAAAAAAAATAAAATAAAAATGTATTGTTAACAGGGAATTAATAAAAAGAAATGGTTAATTATATACATCAGCATACAATAACCCGACAGCCCTGTACATGAACAGGAGTATGAACGGCACTCCTAAAAAGATGCCTATGAAAACGCCAATATATGGAATCAATCCTATAACTCCAATGACTAGTGTCAAAAGCAATGCAATAACATAAATTACAATCAGAGTAACTATAATATTGAGAACTCCTACTTTTTGCATGTCCTTCAGTATTTCCCTGAATCTCAGACCTTCGATTCCGCTTCCGGTTTTTGCATATCTCACGATTGCTGTAAATGAAAGCAATGAAAATATGACAAACAGGACAATTCCAATGACCAGAGTAACGGTCAACGCATTATTGAATGTGGCAATTGATGATTTGGGAATAGCGGCCATTATTGCAGTGGCATTTTCAGCACCCTTTTCCATAGCACCAATGGCTGAATAAACTATTTTGGTGAATGAGGAAAAAAGCCCGCTTGCAGAAGCGACGACTAGGGTAATGATTAGAGGTATGATGAAATAGATTATATCCAGAATCATCGCCTTGATACCCAGGATGAAATGTTTCACATAATCCAAATCAGGAAGTGTGGTTTCGCCCTCAGTTCCTCCTTTAAGAACCTCAATTAAGTATCCTAAAACTACAAATGCAACAATTATAGTTATAAGAGTTAAAACCATGTTTATAGTATCATTCTTAACACCGTATGACGGAACAATTGATGATAAGCTCATTATAACAATTAAAGCACAGAATATTAAAAATTTTCGATTATCATTAATAGGATATTTTATAGCATCCATTATCATTTCACGCAAATCCATATTTATCACATTACATAACTGATTTACATATATATTTTTAGATAATACTATTTAAAATTTAAAGTACCCCCCAATAGATAAACAATGAATTACAAATATCGATTATAAGTGAAAAATCGGCCAAAATTACGATAATCTTAATATATGGGAAATGATAAAAGATATTAATACAGAGGCAAATTATGAACAAAAAAATAGTTACTTTAATACTTGTCATATTGGTTTCATTTTCCTTTTTAAGCATTGTGGTGGCGGACAATGCCACAAATGGTGGTGACAATGGAGTAGATGATAGTCCATCAGTCGATCAGGACAAAAAAGATGACGATACCCCTGACAAGGACGATTCAGCGGATAAAAACAAGAAATCCGACAAAGATAAAAAGGACAATAAAGATAAAACGAACGATAAATCCAAACATAACTACATTTTGGCTAAAGGACATGGAAATGACATCAGATTTAGCGACGGATTTAGAGGATTTATCCTTGACTATTCAAAATCCCCTGCAAGCAGCGGTGATGAATTCAAACATGTCTCTGCATCAAAGGCTCCGAATGCCAATACACTTAAACTTGCCGTAGTCGAATGCTACAGACACGACATGGACGGCAGTGTCGCAAGCATAGTGACCGATTTCATAAAAAGCGGATCATCCCCTACAAAGGTAGGTAAGGCTGTTGCCAGTTCAAGTGAAATAGTAGGCGACACCGCAGTCGTTATGATAGACAATAACACTGAAGCCGTTTTCCAATTTGAACTTTTAAAATCAGTTTCAGGAAATGAGTCAAATTATTTTGCATATAAGGTATCATTCAGAACTATTGACCATGTCATTGTCCAAGTCAACCAGACAAATGACACCGACGAAAGCGGCCCGGAAAGTTTTACAAACAATACAACCGTACCCACAATAGCCCTAAATCAGACAGGCGGCAATGAAACAAACGCTACATTCCTTGATGGTCTCAATGGTTATTTTGATTCACTTCTCAATTCCGCATATGGTGCATGGAAACCTCTCATTGACACACTAGCAGGTTTCGCCCTATCAGTCGTCAACGGCATTGAAGGGATAGGAAACATGTTTTATGGGTTTATGGGTCAAATGCAGATGCTGATAGATGGTCTGCATAGATTTACAGAATTGATCGGAACAATATGGAATGAAATTTCAGGATTCTTAAAATTGTTTACAATTCTTCTGACTTCAATCGAGCAGCTTTTACGTTTAATCCTGTCCGCACTGGACTTCATCATAGGACTTCTCCAAACACTGATATCCCTTGTACAGTATATCATAGGATTGATACTGAGCATAATAAATTTCGTTATGGGACTTATAAATCAGATTATAGGAATGATAACAGGATTAATAAATTACATCATGGCATTCATCACTGATTTAATCAATCAGCTTACAGCATTGTTTAACGCGATTTTTGACCTCCTGAAAAAGGTCGGAAGTTCCCTGGCCAATGTCATTGGAAATGCTGCAATTATAATATGCGCATTCATAATAGTTACTGTTTCAACATTTGTTTACGACAGATCAAAGATGAATTAATCTCATCTCTTATTTTTTTTTATTATCCATATGTGCAGTTGATGTAAGCTCGATTATCGCAATAATCAATGGTTTTTCAAAACACCTTCAAATTGTTTGGCTGGAAGAAAAGACACCAGCAATTCATGATTTTTTTGATTCATCAGTTGATAAATTATTGTCCTTTTTAAGCACTTCAAATTCATTCAAAATACTTTTAAGAGTTTCATTAAAATTTTCTAACTGAAGAACTAAACTAATATGAACCTCTCCGGCTTAAGAAGGGAGAATTCTTGCACAAGTTAAAGTTGTTATGAACTTATAAACTGATATTAAATTTCAAACATCAAAACTTATTATCAAATTCCAACATATACCTAATTAACCAAAAGGAGGGATATATAATGAATAAGAAAATAGTATTTGCATTAATTATAGTGGGCTTGCTTGCTGTTTCAGCAGTCAGCGCTCAGAATTCATTATTCTTTAACAGCAATAATGATGATTCAATGTATCAAGTCTCATTGATGCAGGCTTTCATGCATGGAGAATATGACGGAGTAATTACAGTAGGAGATTTAAAAACACATGGTAACACTGGTCTTGGAACATTCGAAGGAGTAAACGGTGAGATGATAATTCTGGACGGAGTCGTTTATCAGGCAGCCGCTGACGGAAGCATTAACGTCATGCCGGATAACGAAACCATACCCTTCGCTACAATCACCAACTTTGATGAAGATGGAAAAATAGACAATATAAGCGCCAAGGACTTTGATGATTTAACAAGTCAATTAAACAAAGAAATCAGCAAAAACAGCACAAACAACATGTACGTAATCAAACTCAAAGGTGATTTTTCAAACATTACAGTCAGAAGTGTTGAAAAACAGGAAAAACCATATAAGGAATTCACAGAAGTTGCTGCAGTTGACCAAAAAGTATTCAACCACACCGCCCAGACCGGAACAGTTGTTGCAGTATACTTCCCAGAATACATGAATGAATTAAACATGCACGGCTGGCATCTTCATTTCCTGTCTGATGATAAGACTAAAGGAGGGCATGTTTTAAATTTCACTGATTTCAAAGGATCAGGACAAATTGATGAGATCCATGAATTCAACATGATACTTCCAAGTGATGACTCATTTGCAAAAATGAATTTCACAGAAGACATGACCAATAAAATTAGCAGTGTTGAATAATAAAAAAAATGAAGGATTCAAAATCCTTCTTATTTAATTTTAACAAACCTTTTAAGGGTTGCCTTTTTGTAGGTTATGGTGTAACCTAAAGTTTTGCCTTTCTTGAGCTTTTTAACCATATTCTTGGTTACCTTGAACTTGGCAATTCCATAGGCATTGGTTTTGACACTATACTTCTTGCCGTTGAATTTGACTGTCAGTTTTGCTTTCTTGTAAAGCTTAGGTCCCTTATAGGTTACTTTAGTGGTGTATTTTTTGCCTTTCTTGAGCTTTTTGGCAACCTTTTTAGTCAGTTTCAGGGTTCCTTTGCCTTTGGCATTGACCTTTACATAATATTTTTTACCCTTGAACTTGACTGTAACTTTCTGTTTTTTCATATCCTTGCCGAAGCTGACCGCAATCTTATTTTTACCCTTGTAAGTAAACTTGACATTGACAGACTGTTTTACCTTATGACCCTTAACAGTTATTGTAATGAAGGTTTGCTTTTTGGATTTCTTGACATTGGTTGTCTTTTTGGCAGAGATAATCTGTTTTACAGTAACGCTGTTTTTAACTGTCTTACCACTATAGCTTGCAGTTATTGTGTATTTTCCAGGTGCAAGGGACAGTTTGACAGTTGCAATACCTTTGGCATTGGTTGGTGCATAGTAGGTTTTGCCTGCAACTGTAAACTTGACTTTTATACCTGAAACAGGTTTCTTATCCACAAGTACACAGACACTGTAGCTTGCAGGTTCAAGATAGAATACGTTAACGTTTTTGTTGCTGTCAATGGATACCGGTACAAATGGAGTTACCTCATATGATATATTGCCATATTTAGAATCATTGGATATGACTACTTCCACAGGGCCAGACGGCATTGATGGAACCTTAATGCTTCCTGTACCATTAACGATACTGACAGGATAAGTCACATTGTTTACGATTATGCTGACATTACCTGTGACATCACTTGGAACATTCACTGTAACATTATTTTCAATGACAATGATTTTCATGTTTGTGAACACTGCCTTTGCAGAAGAATAGTATGAATCATCATCGTGGATGACACTTAACCAATAATCGCCTGAACCAACATCCAAAACAATCTTACCTTCAGCATTTGTAACTGCACTGACATTTACAGGCATGCCATTAACAACACCAGCAAGGGTGACGTTCTGACCTGCTTCCCTATATGACATTACAGGCACAATAGTGGAATTTCCTGTGTTTTCAACACCATTTGCTCCCCAGTATGTAACGTTTGTGATGTTGACATCAAATTTTAGTCCATTGAACCACCCCACCCTAAGAGGGTGGGGATTCCTGAATTTTTTTTCACTTAATAGGTTAATTAAGTATTTTTCAGGCTATCCCCGTTGAACCAGCGGTTTAATATATTAATTGCAGCATTTACGTCTCTATCAAGTATTTTTCCCCATTTTTGACATTTCCAGTTGCGTGTTTTGACTTCTAACTCTTGTTTTATGTGTCCGCAATGGTGGCATGTTCTGCTTGTATTGTGGCTTTTTGTGAACTGTACGCCGTTTGCTTTGGGTTTGTAGAGTTGGAATTTGTCTTTTAGTCTTTTTATGAATCGTGATAGGGGAAATATCATGTTTTGTTCTCCTCCGATTAAAATCTTGATATTGGCGTAGTTTTCTTCAAAGACTATGGTGTCGTATTTTTTGACTATATTGTATGTTAATTTTTCAATGTAGTCGTTTAGTTGGTTTGTTCTTTTGTTGTACCATTTTTGTAGTCTTTTTTGTAGTTTTTTCCATTTTCTGCTTTGGTTTCTACATTTGGACATTAATCTGTTGATGTGTTTGATCATTTGGTTTTCATGATCAACATCAAAAAATTCCTTCTGCATTTCGCTTGTGACTAACCATCCATTTTTATTAGAATTAATATCACACCCAAGGTATTTTTCAGTTAATTCTAGATGTTCTGGTGGATTAGTTTCTATATTGAATGATGCATAGTGATTTAATCCATCATAGTATACTGTTATGTTGTTGAATTTAGTGTCTGGGTGGTTTAGTAAATCCAGATATTCTATGCTTGTGCTGAATGTTACTTTTCCATGTTTTCTTAATGTTAGTGTGTTTTTTTCTACTGGTCTTTTATCTTTTCTGACGGTTTGTCTGAAGCTAG
>NZ_JAZQIJ010000253.1:0-4229 GCF_045541095.1 Methanobrevibacter sp. | reverse complement strand
GGGGGCAGGAAGGAAGATAGTTTGCTGTAGTGCTTGACTTCAACATAAACTGTCCTTTGTATTTTGAGCCCTGAACAAATACTATCCTAATTATGTTTTTGGAATCTTTTATACCAAAAATATAAAAAAATTTGGTAACTGTTCAGAAGAGTCATCGCAACCTGTTCGGCTGACTCAGAACAGTTATTATATGAGAAATAATTCATCCAATGAAAAATAAGAATCATAACCTCAAATTGATGTTTGAATGTTTTTTCGTTTTTTTGATCACAGCTTTGATTCTTCTTATACTGTTTATAATCAATCATTATGCTCCCTTCGGACCAAATACTTTATCGGCATTGGATGCTAATATACAGTACAGAGATTTTTATGCATATTTTAAAGATGTGCTAAAAGGATCCAATAACATCTCATATTACAATTTTTTGGCGTACGGACTACCGGCATCAGGTCTCGCCCCCTTGCCCACTCGCACCGGGTGACTGTTTCGGGATAATCTCTCCAATGTTTTATGCACTGTATCTAATTTAATATATGATAAAATCTCAATAAAAGTGAATTATTTGTACATGCAGATATAGACTATATATTCTAACAGAATATAGCTGACACCTGCAACTGACCAAGATCGAAATCGATATGTTGAAAAAACAAATAGGCAGATAGGGCTAAGGATTGAACGGTTAATCGAAAACTATAGCGGAGACCTGTGAATGACTTTGAATAAAGATGTAATTAATATTGTTTTTATTACAGACGAGCATTATTTAATGCCGACAACTGTAACTATCACTTCATTAAAAATTAATCGTGACAAATTCAGTAATTATTCAATTTTTGTCATTACAACAGATTTGTCTGAAGAATCAAAACAAAAGCTACTATCTCTCAGTGAAGAAGGTTTTGAGATTATATTGCGAGAAGAGACTCTTCCGGATTCACTTCTGAAAATGAAACAAGTGAGGGGAAGAGTACGTCCTGCCGCAATGATGAAATTTTATTTACCCGAAATTTTCCAACATTTACCAAAAATTCTATATCTGGATTCAGACATAATAATTCAAAAAGATCTAAAACCACTTTTTGACATAGACATTTCAGATTGTTATGCGGCAGTTGTAGATGATATCATGTCTGTCAATGGGAAAGAATACCATCTAAAATGGCTTAATTTCCGGGAAAATGCTTACTTCAATTCCGGAGTAATGCTTTTAAATCTTGATAGAATGAGAAAGGATAACATTCCATTTCAGTTGTTTGATTACAGAAGATATGGATTGAACCGCTTCACCGATCAGGATGCGTTTAATGTTATCTTTAAGGGAGATGTAAAATATATATCCCCATATTATAATTTATTGACCTGTTTTTTCGAATGGGAAAGTGTTGATTTTCTACGTGATTTTTATCATGAAGATTTTCCATATGATCCGGAAGAAAGATACCGGAAAGCCACAATTCTGCACTTTGGAGACACACAAAAGCCGTGGAAATACGATATAGGCTATTTGTCTGAATTATATAAAAGCTATTACATCAAATCTCCTTATGCTTCTCAACCGCTGCATTTGGAAAAATGGGAAGGCCAAAGAAATAATGCAGTGCTATCAAGCATGGAAGCTATAAACCACACCTCGATAATAAGTGTAATAATCCCAATTTTATCTGATAAATCCGATATACGAAAATGCCTCGATAGTGTTCTCAGTCAGGATTATTCCGATTTAGAAATTAATTGTATCGTCTCCGAAACGGATCATATGCATTTGCAAATATTGGAAGCATATTCCAAAACAGATGAGCGTATAAAGATCATAATGTCTGATGTCAGCACTTATGCAGGAATGATCAATTCTACACTTAACCATTCAGGTGGAAAATATGTGGCGATCATCAGCACAAAAAATTACATTCTTCCCAATATGTTTACCAAATTGGTAAAAACAGCTGAAGAAAAACAGCTTGATTTTATAAAAACGGATTATTTCGTTTCGAAAAAATCCGAATCTGAAGATAAAGACCAGTTGGTTTATCGGAGAATCATTCGGACCGAAGATCTTCCATATAACCAGGTCATTGACCCGAATGAGAACGGATTCTCATTCGAAACCGGGAATGAACCCGGTGCGGGATTGTATAATCTTGAATTTCTGCGAGCTAACAACATTTATTTCAATGAATCTGAATTATGCAAATATCCGGAAATCGGTTTTTGGTTTCAAACTTTATGCAAAGGACATCGAGCGCTCTTTTTGAATGAACCTTATTTAAGTTGTACCTATGATTCTCAAAAATACCTAAACGGAAATGCGATTTTTGAAGAATTTCATTTCATTCGCTCAGAATTGAAAAAAAGTCCAACTCTTGAAAAACGTTTTACGGCACTGAGCTTATATTATCTGTATCGCGAGTGGAAGAAAAATCGTGATTATTTTGAGGAAGACGAAAAGCTTTCTTCTTATCAACAAATTTCAGGTATTTTTCAGAATATAAACTTATACGAAATACCATATCAAACTTTATTCTCTCTGTCAGAAACTGAAGAAATTCTTCGTATCATACAGTCACCGGATGACGAATATTATTGCAATTCCAAAATCACTTATGATTTTATATGGCTGCTTCCACCGGATAGATATCCGGGATATTTGAAAAGAGTATTTTATGAAAAAACGGGAGAAACCCTCAATCTCGAAAAGCCGGAAACATTCAATCAGAAAATTCAATGGCTGAAACTATATTATGAAACTCCAGATGTCAAAAGGCTTTCTGATCAATTATTTGTACGGGATTGGGTCAAGAACAGAATTGGTGATGCGTATCTCACTCCAATTTACCGGACCTTTGATTTGGATGATGAAATTGATTTTTCAGAAATCCCGGAATCATTCACTTTAGGTATCAATTTTTCAAGTGATAATATTCTTTCGGTTCGGGACAAGAATAATTTTACTCAGCAGCAATATAAAGAAATACTGAACCGTTGGATGAAAAAAGGGCGTACAGCGGTAAAAAACATGGAGTTAATGGTAACCGATATTCATCCGAAACTTTTCATTGAAACATTTCTATCACCGGATGTACCGGAATTCAGTTTTTTCTGTTTCAATGGGATCCATAAATTAACCCAGATTCGTTATAATAAAGGGACTGAAGATTGTTATTATCAAATATTTGACCTGAAACAGCAAGTCGTTGCTTCATCTGACCCGGGTTCAGCCGGATTTCCTGTTGCAATACCGAAACAATATGGTGAAATGATAAAACTTGCGGAAAAAACAGCATGTGATTTTCCTTTCGTTTCCGTTTCTTTTCAGATAGAAAATGATCAGATTTCTTTCACCGGGATGTCTTTTGCTCCGGAATCCGGTTTTATTCATTGGAATGAACCGTTATTAGATATTTATTACGGGAAGATTTTAAAGCTGCCGAATGATAAAACGAGCCTTCCCGAGAAAAGCTTCGCGGAACTAGGTATTCCAAACGCTATATCCCGAGAGATATCTGCGAATAAGGATGTTTGGGATACATTGAAAGACGAAACGCGTGATAAAGAAGACCTTATCATTAAAAAGTATTCCTTATTAAAGGAATTTGATCGAAAAGAACGGATGATTCGTGAAAAGGAAACCCGGATACAAACTCTTACCTCTGAAATTAATACATTGAAAGATGAAAAACGTGAAAAGGAGACCCGGATACAAACTCTTACCTCTGAAATTATAGCGGTTTACTCCTCATCATCATGGAAAATCGGACAGATCATTGTTCAGCCGCTTCATATGATAAAAACTTTATATCACAAATTGAAATCGTTCAAATGAGATTCCGACCCAAGTCTCATTTATCATTTGGGTATTTTCTGATGTCATCCCGATTTTTTTTTTGTAGTAATACAGTTTCATTAATAATACTACAAAATCTCGAAATGTTTGCGGCAGGTGTTTATCTGAGTCGTTACAGTTTACGGAACGAGCGTTAACATTCATGATTTCCGCCAAATCAACAGCCCGCACTGGTGACTGGCGCCTGAGTTGCGTCACTGATTTGGCGAGCCCCTGTACAGTAACATAGAATCGTCGCCGTGTAACGTATCGTCTTATCAAAAGCCGGCATCGATTATGAATCCTGACTTCCGTCGTTTCTCTAAAAACATAGTACATCAGGAATTGATCAGCATACAATTATTGAAAAAATTTTCGATTTCTTTTTCAGAAAAATACAAA
>NZ_JAZQIJ010000252.1:0-10720 GCF_045541095.1 Methanobrevibacter sp. | reverse complement strand
GGACGAGGGAGATAGCCTAGGATAATATCAAATAACCAACGATATATAATAAAAAACCTAGGAATCCTCAACTTCAATAAGTTGAGGTAGTTCAATGAATTATTTGTAGTTATTTTCACATGTAAAATAAGGCGTGCAGGTATTTTTGAAAAAATTCTTAGAATTGATTTTCATGTTTATGGATGCGGCGGTTCGCCATGAAAAAGTGATGGTCTATATCAGCTGATTTTAATTTCATTTGGTAAATTATTTATTATATTTTTATCATATTTTTTGATAAGGAGGAATTTTTTGGAAAATATACTAGTTGTAGATTGTAAATCGACAGGTACAAATTTCATTGAAGACATTTATAATCGAGGTTATAATCCTATTGTTTTGGAATTAAAACCGGGTAATCAGAATGTTGAAACGTACAAACAGTTGATGAAATCCAACTATGATAGAATTGATTATGATTTTGAATTGTTTTATGAAAAGGACACATATGAAGAAACTTTGGATATGATTCGCCAACTTCATCCGGTTGTTGTTGTTCCGGGTAGTGAACAGGGGGTTGTTCTTGCAACCAAACTTGCTAATGATTTGGATTTATCATGTAACTCCATTGACAATTTGGATGCGATGACCAAAAAGGACAAAATGCATGAAAGACTTGCTGAAAGGGGTCTCAGGCATATTCGGGGAAAAGTTGTTTCATCCGTTGAGGATGCCGTTGAATTTTATGACGCAAACTCCCTGGAGGAAGTTGTTATAAAACCGGTACGAGGTGCTTCTTCGGTAGGTGTGCGCATTTGTTTAAACAAACAGGAAATGATTGATCATTTAACTGACCAGTTTGATAAGACTAACTCCTACGGTGATGAAAATGAAGTTTTGCTGGTTCAGGAGAGAATCAACGGCGAAGAGTATATTGTAAACACTGTATCATGTGACGGAATTCATAGGATTACGCTCATTTGGAAATATGAGAAGGTAAGAAACTCTGAAGGTGCAATTCTATATGATATGGTCAAAACCGTGAATGACCTGAATATAGGGGAAGCAGAACTTGCTGAGTATGCATATGATGTGGTTGATGCAATAGGCATTAAATACGGTCCTGTTCATGGCGAATATATGGTTGATAAGAATGGTCCGGTGCTTATTGAGGTTAACTGCCGCCCTTGCGGAGCTAACATGTCATGTGAGTTTTTAGATAAGATTTCAGGCCAGCATGAAACAGATTCAATATTGGATGCTTACTTAAATCCTTTCAATTTTCATGAAAAGAGAAAAAAACCGTATAATCTCTCTGCAACAGGTGCTCTAAAAATATTTATTGTTCCTGAAGATATCTGGGCAAAATCTGCACCTATAAATAATATTTCTCCTAAATTACAAAGCTATTATGATACTACTTTACAGGATATAGAGGATATGAAACATTTTGTCATGACTGAAGATTTAAAGACAAGCTGCGGATATATCTATCTGGTTCATGAGGATGAGAATATTGTCGATAGGGATATTGATTTTTTAAGAAGCGTTGAAAGAAATGTTTTTGACTTGATTTTAAATGCGGATGCAGACGAAAATTATGAGCTGGATGAACTGGGACTTGTAAAAAATCTTCAAAATGCCCTTTCAATTGGTCTAAATTATGGAAATGGAATTTTAATTACTGACCAATTTTTAGACGGTATCAACATGCTTCAGGTGGGCCTTGAAGATATAAAGAATGTCAACGGTAAATTTGATTTTGTTGTAGTGAATCTAAATAAAAGTTTCATTGAAAAAAATTCACTGATTACTGTTGATATTGTTTTTGATATACTTTCCTTCATTAAAGTTAATGGGTATGTTTTCATACCTAAGACTACTTATGATTTTATCCCAGGGGGCAGGAAAGGTATAGAAGCTCTTATCAAATCTTTAAATTTAAAAATTGTCGTTCCACCTTATCGCATGAAAAATGTTGTCATAGCTTCAAAAACCAATATTTAAACAGAGAGTTTTTAAATCAAGGTCTTCATTGCAGGTTAGATTAACTTAATTATTCCGGATAACCTCTTAAATCTTTGAAATGAATCATTTTCAAATTTGAAGATATATTTGATTAAATGTAAATTTTTTTGGATTTTCATTGAAATAATGTGAATAATAACAATATATTTAATTAACATGTAATCAAATATTATAAAGGAGGTGATAATCATGGACAAAAAAACAATTGCAATTATAGCAGTAGTAGTAATATTGGTCGTTGCAATAGCCGCTGGTATATTCCTCACCCAAAATAAAGGTGCAAAACCTGCAGATACAGGGGCTAACTCACAAGCAAATATTTCAAATGCTCCAGCAAACAATACAAATACTGCTTCCCAAAATACTACCTCAAATGCTCCTTCTCCTAATGACTATTATATAGATGAGGATGGGGAAAGAGAGTATTATTATGATGATTACTACGATCGTGATTAATCTTATGGCTAGTGAATGGATTGAAGTTTAATCTACATTTCACTTTTTATCATAATCTTAAAATTATTATTTTTTTTTATCTTCAAGGAAGTTATTCCTTGAATGTCTATTTTTTAAATTTAACTTCATTTAACTGATGATTGTTCTATTATTTGTATTTTTAGTTGAGATTTGTCAAATAAATTTATTATGTGTATTTGAAATTACTGTAAAAATGTGTTACGTTGATATTTTGCGGATATTTCGATTATAAGTTCATATTAGAATAATAACTGGTTTATATGTATTTTTTTTTAAAAATAACTAGTAAGTGGGCACTTACATTCGATAAACTTTATATATAGGTGATTTCATATATTTACTTGTAGTTTTAAGAGGACGAAATTCACACCATCCTCTTACAATTAAAATCAGGTGATAATATGGATGTAAAAAAAATACTTTTCGCAATGATTGTGTGCGCACTTTTTGTTGGCGTTTGTGCAGCAGGCGTAAACGACTTCAAAGTAGATAGCTCATACTCAAACGTATACAGCGGTACTTACTATTCAGCATATGCAAATGCAAATCAAGATACTGGAATGGCAATTTATCAAAACGTAAACGATGATGTTTACGACGATATGGAAAACGACGATGTTTTAGATCACATTATCCATCATGACGGAAGAGAATACATCATGTCTGATGATGATTTACAAATTACTGTGAATGCAGACCACATTGCAAACTTCACTGATTACGACCATGCAACCCATGGTGTTTCAGAAGTAATTAACGCTAATGGTCAACAATACATTGTAGTTGTTTGGGCAAAAGATAACGGCGGAATCGACAACGCTAAAGCAATGTCCACCTTAAAAGATTTCAACAAAAACAACGGTGTTGAAGCAGTAGCATTCTAAAACTAAATGGGAAAATTTCCCATTACCTTATTTTTTTCCTTATAATTTTTTTGGGAGAATATTTATCTCCCAATTGTTATTTAATTTTTAACTTTTTAAAAATAATTAATGACTATTTTTATTAAATTCAATAATTTAAAAAAGCAGCAGTGTTTTAAAACATTTTTTAGAGAGTTTTTGTTAAAAACTATCATGTTTTTATAGAGATTTGGATAAATAATTAAACATGAAAGATTTGTTTGACAATTGCGATTTTGGAGATTTGAGGCTTAACAGCAGAATAGTCAGAACCGGCCTGTGGGAATCCGAAAGGGAATCTTCAGGCAATTTCACTCCTGAAATGTATAACCGGTATGAAAATATTGCAGCAAGCGGTGTTGGTCTGATTATTACGGAGCTGTTTTCACTCTATCCTCGTGACACATATTCAAAATATGCACTTACACCCAACTACAATCGCTTCGTGCGTGAAGCAAAAGACTTGACAGATCTGGTTCACGTATATGATGTTGCGATTTTTGCGCAGCTTGGTTTCATTGAATGCAACAAAAGACTGGAGCAGAACGTTAGTGTGGAGGATTTGTCAATTGAGGATATAAGAAAAATCCAGACTGATTTTATTATCGCCGGTCAAAAAATGGATTTTGCAGGATTTGACGGAATCCAAATCGCACTTGGAAACAACTTTTTTTTAAGCAACTTTTTAAATCCGTCATTAAACAAGCGCCAGGATAAATATGGAGGAAACACTCTGAACAGATTGAGGATGGTTCTTGAGATGGTCAAAGTATTAAAGCAGAATACAAAACTCCACATCAACTGCAGAATAAACGCTTTTGATGAAACAAATGGCGGAATGACAGTTGAAGAGGCAATTGAAATTGCAAAACTGCTTGAAAAACATGGTGTGGATTCACTCCAGTTAACACGCCCTCACTCCCAGTTAGTATTCACACGTGAAAACAAGGGGGAAAATCCTCTGGCTGATGCGGCGGAAAAAATAATTGATGAAGTAGAAATTCCGGTTATTCTGGGCGGAGGATTCAACAGCCAAAATCAAATCAACAGCCTTTTAAACAGTTCTAACATTGAATATATTTCAATGCAAAGGCCGTTTATAGCAGATCCAAGCTTTCTGGTTGACTGGCAGATTAAGGGCAACGGTGAAAGCTTTTGCCAGACTTGTCATAATTGCTATGCGAAAAAAACAAGCACCTGTCATCTAAAGCCATGCAGTCCGGAATATTATCAAAAATAGTAACCCTGAAAAGGGTTTGAAGGGTTAATCAGTCCCTTCTAAACAGGTCTCTTGTATAGACCTTATCCACAACATCTCCGAGAATGTGTGAATCAAATCTGTTTGCAAGAATCACGTCACTTTCCGCTTTGAAACGGTCAATGTCGTTGACAACTTCTGATTTAAAGAATTCGCTTCCATCTTCAAGTGTAGGTTCATATATTATGATTGGAATTCCTTCAGCTTTAATGCGTTTCATCACGCCCTGAATTGCTGATGCACGGAAATTGTCACTGTTACTTTTCATTGTAAGTCTGTAAACACCGACGGTTTTCGGATTTCTTGAAATGATTTGGTCTGCAATGAACTCCTTACGTACGGAATTTGAATTTACAACAGCTTCTATCATTGTCTGTGGCACATCTTTATAGTTAGCCAAAAGCTGTTTTGTATCTTTAGGCAGGCAGTATCCTCCATATCCAAATGACGGGTTGTTGTAGTGTCCTCCGATACGTGGGTCCATACATACTCCGTCGATAATCATCTGTGTATCAAGACCTTTGGTCTGCGCATATGTGTCGAGTTCATTGAAATAGCTCACTCTTACCGCAAGGTATGTGTTTGCAAAAAGCTTAATTGCTTCAGCTTCAGTCAGATGAGCTAACAAAATTGGAATGTCTGCTTCATCCAACCCTGCCCTTTTTTCTTCTTCTCTTGCACCTTCCAGAAGGAGGTCTGCAAACATCTGTCCTTCTTCCATCTGATCATCGTCACATCCGACAACTATACGGCTAGGATGGAGGTTATCATAAAGTGCCTTTGATTCACGAAGGAATTCTGGGCTGAATATGATATTGTCAACGCCATATTTTTCACGTACTGACTCAGTATATCCGACTGGAATTGTTGATTTTATTACCATAAGGACATCCGGATTGACTTTAAGGGTCCATTCTATTGCATCTTCGACTGCTGAAGTGTCAAAGAAATGATTAACGTCATCGTAATTTGTTGGTGTAGCTATAATTACAAGTTCCGCATTACTGTATGCCGCTTTTTTGTCGGTTGTTGTGCGAAGGTTAAGTTCTCTTCTTCCTTCTTTTGTCTCTTTGAAAAACCTTTCGATTTCATCATCCTGTATAGGACTTATAAACTGATTTAATTTTTCCGCTTTAGATTCTGTTGTTGTAATTGCGGTTACTTCATGTTTTTGAGCTAGTAGAACAGCAAGTGAAAGCCCTACATATCCTACACCAGCAACTGTAATTTTCATTCTAATTGTCTCCTATTTCATACATTTTATTTGTTATCTGCTGATTTGCTAAATTTTACAGTTTAATGTCTGAATTGTTCAAACTTCAATTTAGTCTATTTCAGCATATATCATTTTTAATTTTTAATTTTTAAGTGAAAATATTCACTAACACAATAAATCATCATTAAAATAGATATTTATTTAATTTATTTTTCTTATATAAAATACTTTGTCTGAAATCGTTTTCATTAGTGTCATTGATGCCACATTATACTTAAAAGTAATTTTTTATCAAATTAATGTTATGGAAATGAATAACGAAAATACAGTCAGAATGACCACGCTGCTTGCAGGTTTGTTTGCAGTATGTTCAGGTCTTGCAATCGGTAATCTCTATTGGGCTCAACCTTTGCTTGTTCAGATTACAAACGGGTTCGGACTTTCTGCAGGAAATGGCGGACTATTGATTACCGCTACTCAGATTGGATATGCAACAGGAATATTATTGATTTTGCCTTTGGGGGATTTTGTCAGACGAAAAAGATTGATAGCTATTGTAATGTCATTGTCAGTCATTACTTTAGTGTCATGTGCAGTGGCACCGTCATTTGCCATATTGTCATTGTCACTGTTCAGTATGGGAATTGTAACAATTTCAGGTCAAATCATTTTGCCTTTGGCAGGCGATTTAAGCAAACCTGATGAAAGGGGTCATATTGTTGGTATTGTTTCTTCAGGAATCACAACCGGAATTCTCTTTTCAAGATTTGTAAGTGGAATCGTTGCAGGATTTTGGGGATGGAGGTCAGTTTATCTGATGGCTGCCGTTTTGAATCTGATTATGGCTCTTGTGATGATATATGTATTGCCTGAACTTCCAAGAAAAAATAAACTGGATTCATATAAAGATCTCCTGCTCAGCGTTTTTACAACTTTCAGACGCCATACTACTTTGCCGAGAATTCTTCTGCATAGTGGACTGATTTTCGGTTTGGTATTTAACATATTCTGGACATCCCTGACATTTTTACTGTCTGGCGAACCGTTCAACTACACTACATTTCAGATTGGTCTTGTAAGTCTTGCAGGTCTTGCTGCTGCCGCATTCGGTTTGGGAATCGGAAAACTTCAGGACAAGGGATTGGGAGTGCCTGCACTTGGAGCATTTGTTCTCATCAGCATCCTCACTATGATATGCGGATTCATGTTTTCGGATTCGATTGTGATGATTGTAATTATTGCGGCTGTAATATCTATAGCCGTTCAAGGGGTTTCCGTTTTAACACAGGCAAGGCTATTTGCACTATCCAATGAGGAGCGCAGCCGTTTGAATACAGTTTTTGTAGTTAATAATTTCCTTTTTGGTGCAGTCGGCAGTGCATTGGCATCATTTTTATGGTCCGCCGGAGGATGGTCATATGTGATGGGTTGTGCAATTCTGATTTCAGTTGCAGCATTTCTGGTTTGGTTGTCTTCAAAAAACTCTTTTGAAAAGTTCGACAGCTTGAACTGATTACAATTTGAAACTATTCACTTTTTTGTGAATAGTTCCAAATGTTTGTTGGAAAATTGTTTTTTTAAAAAGGTATGTTTTTTTTGAAAAATCGTTTGTTATGACTTAATGTTCTTAAGCCATATTTAGATATTGTTTGTGAAATATATAAAATAATCGTTTTTAAAAAATTAGTTAAGTAGCGTATAAACGCATACTTAAAATTCAAAATCAGTAATATTCATCATCATCTTCTTCTTCAAAGACACGTTCTATCTTTTTGATGGTATCAATCTTTTTGTTTATTGCATCAATGCCATCACCTTCAAGCGCGGAAATGAAAATGGAGTTTTCCTCATTGTCAATATATTCATTGAGGTATTCTCTATCTTCAATAAGATCCATTTTGTTAAAAAGATAAATCACGGGAATTTCAGAAAAGATTTTTTCAATCTGCTTCAACAGATTGTATTGGTTTTCCAGATGGAAACCGCATGTTTCTGATGCGTCGAAAATAAAGAGAATCGCATCGGCCAGATGTTCCAATGCAACAATAGCGTTCATCTCAATATCGTTCATCTCCAGAACTGGTCTGTCAAGCAAACCTGGGGTGTCGATGATTTGAATGTGTCTCCAGTGTCTTTCAGTGTGTCCGATCTGAATACCTTTTGTTGTAAATGGGTAATTTGCAACTTGAGGCTCCGCGTCGGTAATCTTTCTTAGAAGTGTTGATTTTCCGACATTCGGGAAACCTGCAATGACTATGGTTGTCGCTTCAAAATCTATTGTAGGCATGTTTCTCAGGTTCTGTTTTGCAAAATCCAGGAAATCCAAATCCTTTTTAATCTTATTTACAACAGATGAAATTCTTCCGTAAGCCTGTTTTTGGATTGCGGTAGCTCTTTCAGAAGGATTTTTTCTGATTTTTGCACCGTATTCTTTTTCAAGTTGAGTAATAATCCCATAAGCCCAATTAAGAGCTCCTAAGGATTGCTTTAAATCATCCACCCCAACGGTAATGTCAATGTAGTCCTGATAGAATGGATGCAGGCTTTCAATTTCAGGAACTGCATCAATGATTGATTTTAGCTTGTCCTTGATGACCTGGCATGAAGTGACAACTCTTCTCTCTTCAATCCTTTTGCCTTTAAGATGTTTAGGTATTTTTTGACTTCTTACAAGATCAGCTTGTTTTTTTCCTCTGCTGAATCCCTTGTCGAGCAGTTCTTCAGGAGTAGGAATTGTAGGTATCATCATTTTTATCACTATTTAAATATTTGTCCTTGGAATTTATACACGTCACACATTTCGTCCATCCAGCTGTCTGCGCTAATTCCTGCCTTCATGCATGTATGGTCCAGGAATGTTTCCACGTCAAATGCGTTTTCAACAGCCACTTGCGGAAGCAGCAATCCTCTTGAATATCCTTTTTGAATAATCAGTCCGTCACGGCCGATTTCAATTTCATCCATATACTGGTCTGGATGTGCTACTTCAATAAGTTCAGGTTCTGTAAGGACGGTCACTTCAAATTCAAGTTTTGAGTATTCGTCAGCATCGATTGCATTGAATCTCGGGTCATTGAATGCTGCAGCTATTGCAACTTCAATGGTTGCTTTAATTGCACTTTCGATTGGTTCTGCATATCCGATACAGCCTCTTAATCTGTTTTTCTTGTTTATTGTTACAAAGACTCCCAACTTTTCATCCAGTTCAATCGGATAGTCCATTGGGACTTCTATCTTTTTGCCTGTTTCAAGGTAAAATGCAACTGCCTCTTTGGCCAGTTCCAGTAAGTATTGTCCTGCTCTTTCGCTTATCATTATCCCATGCCTCCAACTAGTGCATTCAGTATTTTTGTATGAGGTCCTCCGTCACCGACAGGTACGGTCTGACCGTCTTTTCCACAGAATCCGACGCTTAATTTAAAGTCATTTCCGATAGCATCGATGTTTTTAAGGGTTTCAAGAATGTTTCCTGAAAGTGAAACGTCTCTGACTGGTGTTTTAAGCTCACCATTTTCAATAAGGTATCCTTCAGCTGCATTGAACTGGAAAATGCCTTTTCCGGTATCAACTTGTCCTCCCCTTGAACCTTTAAGATAGATTCCGTTTGGAATGTCTTCAATAAGTTCTTCAAAGGTATTGTCTCCAGGCTGCAGGTAGGTATTGCTCATTCTCACAATAGGCTTTTGTGCAATGATTGCTCTCGCGTTTCCAGAAGATTGCATGTCAAATTCGGATGATGTTTCTCTGGAATTTAAAAGTGAAATCAGTTTTCCGTCCTTAACCAGCTGATTAGGTTTTGTTTTAACTCCTTCCACATCATACGGATAGTATCCAAAGCCGTCCTTGATTGTTGCATCATCGAATATGTTGACAATATCTGATGCAATCTGCTCGCCAAGTCTGCCTTTCAGGATGGAATCGTTCTGAAGTATCAAATCTCCTTCAACCGCATGGCCCAACGCTTCATGAATCAGGACTCCTGTCAGTTCATTGTCTGCAATCACAGGGAATTTGCCTGATGGTGCAGGCTTTGCATCAAGAAGCCTTACGGCCTTTTCTCCGATGTTTCTTCCAAACTCTTCAAGGTCTCTGTCAGCTATCACTTCAAAGCCCTTTACTCCTCCAAGACTGCCGTGGCCGAATTGAATTATTTCTCCATCGGTTGCAGATGCATTCAGTGCAAGTCTGACTCTTGATGTTTTGACTTGAATTTCAGAGCCTTCACTGTTCATAAAAAGCTCCTTTGTCTCATTGTCGGAATAGCTTGCTGTTGTACTGTTGACCTTATCGATTGTGGCGGCATCACTTGCCTCTTTCATAATCTCTTTTTTCTCATCTACAGAAATGTCTTTAATCGGTATTCTAACGTCAACTTCAACACTGTCCTTTACAACGTCGCTTTCGGATAACTTTACGTTTCCTTCAAGGGATTTGGATAATTTGATTGCAGTTTCGGTAATGTCATTAATCTTAGATAAGTCTGTAGTGTATGCAAAACCCCATGCTCCATTATTTAACACTCTGATTCTTGCTCCTAAACTCATTCCAGTGTTAATTTCATCAACGGTTCCGTCCTTCATAAGTATTGATGAGGTGTCACTGATTCCTGAGCGAATATCAATGTAATCAACTTTTGGGGTTGTTTTTTCAATAATGTTTTCGAATAAGTTAATGTATTCTTCCATTTCAATCACTCATCTTATATTAATCTAATATTTATTTTAGTTTCCATGTTTAATAAACGTTAGTTATATAATTTTTCAAGAAAAATCCAGATAAACAAAAAAGATTATTTTTTCAATTTTTATAGAATCTGATTAAAATTTTTTTTAAATATGGTTTTTTTGATTATTTTTTATA
>NZ_JAZQIJ010000251.1:0-6792 GCF_045541095.1 Methanobrevibacter sp. | reverse complement strand
AACCGGCAGCAATGTTAGTGAGAGTTCCAACAGGTAAGATCTCTGAGACTACAAAGCTAATGCTGGATGTTTATGACACATCAACAACATTCTCAAGCAATTTATCAACAGGTGGTGATGTGTTAATGTTTGATGCAAACTCTGATACATACTCAAGCTTTTTCATGAACTACTCAGGTTTAAGCATCAACAATGACTCAACAGATAACGGAAGATTTCTAAGAGCAAGATATGCTGCAATCATAGACGGAAGCTCACCAATCAGCTTATTTACAACATTTGCCTCAGGACAGTCATTAAGCAACAACAGAGTTACTGTTGCAAGATTCAAACATATTAAAGGCAATGTTGACGTTAATGATAATGCAACATATCATGGTTCAACAATTGGAAGTGTCATGATACAGGTGGACGGAAGTCTCACGACATGGGGAGTCGACACAAAAGCCACCAGTCTAAATTTAGCAGGTAATGAAAAAGAATACTGCATGTTCAATGGAGCAAAGACTTTAGTCATGGCAAGTTCATTCGATGCATATAATTCTGGAAGTGACAGTGAAGGCAATTATAAACAGTACCATATCCATGGAAGAGTTGGAACTGGCTTCAGCAGTTCTTCAGATTATCTGGAAGGATTCAGCAGAAACAATTCTACCAAATATTATGACAATATCTACGGAGAAATAGAAGTATCTCCAACGTTTTATGCCACAACTGATTTTGAAGATTTCAACTATGTTGACCTGAAATGGATGCTTGTATTCCCATCACCATTGTTTGCAGCTAATGGAATTCCGCAGGTAACAGTAACGGAAAAGGATGAAAAACACGGAATCAGATTATACAAAGGAAGTCATGAGTACACCAAAGCATACAAAGGCTCAACGTTAATGTGGGATGTCAATGATGATGACTTGGAAGATACTGGACTTCACATACCTGATAAGATAATAAACAAGAATTGGAATTGGGTGTTTTAAATGATTGAAGAATACAATGAAACAATAGCTCATAACAAAGGCCATCCAACAGGATTAGGTCATGAAGAGAAGATGGATGTTATTGCATGTCTTTTGGATGAGGGCGAGAGGTTCTATGTTAATGAGGAGCATACTGCTTGGATTTCAGAAAACCAGTGCAGAGTAGGAGAGATGGTAACATTAGCTGAAGAATCGACAATGGAACATACAATAGTCAGAAAAGCTAAAGCTGGAGAATTGGCATTTGGATATCTTCTAGGTAAAGCCCAAGTCAGAAGTTCCGGACATACTCTCGTTACTGTTGCAGTTTTAGGTGATGTTTTCAGACTGAAACTGAAACGACCTGCACCTGCAGATATATTGCCGAATACCAGAATCTACATTGACAATGACGGCGAGTGCAATCCAGTACATGGCCATGATTTAAGACTGCTTTCAATCGTTAATCTAACGGAAAATGAACGCACTGATTACATTAGAGTTTACCGTCAGATGTCAGAAGTGGAAATGTATCCTGAATCACAGAACTGTATTGATCTTGGAGACTGCAGTTTCGAACAGGATGAAATCACACATGTAGTGAACATGATCATACCTAATGAATCAAACATTATGGCGCAGGCCAATTACGTTAAAGACGCTGACGGCGTTACCTATTGTGAACTTCCGGACGTAGCTATTGTCAATAATGTCCGTTTCGTCTGGGAAGACAACAAACTTTACATGGAGTGGGATGGTTGTGATGACGGTGAGAATGTATACTTTATATAAAATAAATAATAAATTATATAATAATATATATAATAAAAGATATAATAAAAGATATAATATTATAATGAGGTTTAAATCATGACCATAAGGAAACTAGTCGGAACACTTGAAAACAAAGGACCATACATAGACCAAACAACAGGACATTGGTTTTACTGGAACGGAACCAAATACGTAGACTCAGGTTATCCTTACGCCATTAAACCCATAATTGAATTCAAAATCGAAGATGGAAAATTATACTACTCTATTAGTTGGGAGGCACAATGAAATACATCAAATACTTTGAAACAATCAAAGAATACGAATCATGGATAAACATAGAAGAAAACGCCGAAGAAGTCTATAACTCTGAAGAAAAGATTTGTGTTGACGGAGTAATCCTCAGCCACACCTACAAGGAGGAAATATAAATGATTTATGAATGGATAGAAAGAAACAGAAAGGACATTGACATACTGACCTCTTTTTTAGTCACTGCAATCCCAGTCATCATGTTATACTCAGAAGCATTGGGAATCACTGAAAACACAGTTCCATATTGCATTCTCATGATCGTGTTAGGTATAGCCAGCCATTACGCAAGCAGAATAAGAGGAGAAGGAGATGTTGAAGACGCAAAACAAAAAGCTAAAAGAGTTTTGGGTTATCCTGAAGAATAATCGTCTTTTCTGGAGGATACTGTTATCATGAACAAACTAAAGAAAAAGATTGTCATATGCAACTTTACCAAAACAATTTCAAGTGCAGTATTTACAGCGATAGCTATCAACATCATAATGACCAACGCAACAAAGTGGAGTTTAATCGAAGGACTAATTCCATTTACAATAGCTATTGTTATTGTCGCACTAATTGACATTTATCAATATAGATACGAAAAAGAGGAAGAGAACAATTTAAAGGAATTGAAATCAAGAATCAAAAAACTGGAGGAACAACAGGATGGATAAAGGAAAAATACTAATTGCTGTTCCCACCTTTGAAACCATCAAACCAGAATGCTTTAAAGGAATCTACGGAATAAAACCTCCAAAAGAATACAATCTCTTTTTTGATTATGTCAAAGGATATGATTGTGCTAAGGCAAGAAATGAGATAGCAAAAGAAGCTATTGAATACGGTATGGATTATGTGTTAATGGTGGATTCAGATATTGCAGTTCCAAGACTGACAGTAATAAAACTATTGGAATGCGGGTGTGATGTGGCATTAGGCTGGTACTACAGGAAAAGAACAAAAACAGATGAAACAATCATCTTTGACTTTGGAAAAGACTTCAACAGTCATAATTCAATAAAAGGTCAAACAATGATTAACGAATTAAATGAACCATTTTCCTGTAAAGGAGGAGGCCTCGGCATTGCACTAATCAAAACGGAAGTCTTTGAAAAGACAAATTTTCCATACTTCAAATTCGTAACCTATCCTAATGATACAATCTTATCAGAGGACTTATACTTCTGCAATCAAGTCAGAGATGCAGGAATGAAAATCAAATGCAACCCATTCATTAAAGGAGACCACATATTCGATACGTTAATGTGAGAAGGTGTATGTTAATGTCAGATGAAATAATTTTACTTGAAGAGCGAAAAGAAGTTACAACATTCATCCTCGATGATGGAGATATAACCGAAACAGAAGTAGTGACAGCAACAGGAAAAAGTCCAGGATATGACTATTCAGCAAAAATACATCTTGGCGATACAGTAACAATTTCCGAAAAATCAAAAATCGGAAAAGAAGCAATGAAACTCTACACTGGAGCAGACGGCGAAATACCAATGGGAATAATCGTTAATGAACCAGTAGTAATGAGCAACGGGATAAGAAAAGCCAGTGTGTTAATGTTAGGTCAGCTATTCAGATTAAAACTTGATACAGAATCAGAAGACAACATTAACGTTAACGATAGACTATCATTGGATACAAACAATGCAGTCATATCAGAGCAAGGCGAATACTATGCCCTACATCCAGTAACAGCAGGTGAATATAATTACGTTAACACCTTCAAAGCAGGAGGTGGAAGTGGTGGTGCTAAAGGAGACACCGGAGACACAGGACCTAAAGGTGATACTGGGGATACAGGCCCAATCACATTAATCAAAGGAAGCTATGATACTCTAGAAGAATTAATGGCAGCACATCCAACAGGCCAACCTGGAGATGCATATATCGTAGGTGGAGACCTATACATTTGGGAGGAATAAAAATGACATGGGAATACGCAGGAAGAATCAAAGGTGATACTGGAGCAACCGGCCCAGTCGGAGCAACAGGTAGTGTAGGTGCAACAGGAGCAACTGGAGCTACAGGTGACAAAGGCGATCCATTCTCAATTTACAAAACATACGCATCAATCCAAGCAATGGAAGCAGATGCAAGTAATGTTCCTGAAGGAATGTTCGTAGCTATCTCATCCACAGTTGAAGATCCAGACAATGCAAAATTATATCTCAAAGGAGCAAGCACCTTCAGTTTCATAACTGACATGTCCGGAGCAACAGGACTTAAAGGAGACACTGGAGCCAAAGGTGATACTGGTGCTAAAGGAGATACAGGAGATGCTGGTGGAACTGGTATTAAAGGTGACACTGGTGATACTGGCCCGAAAGGAGATACTGGTGCTAAAGGTGATACAGGGGATACTGGCCCCGTTAATGTCACTGGAGTATTAGATACTGGTGATACTACCAATGTTATTCTAAACGGTCCAGTAGCTTTAGCTATTGAAGCTCTTGATGATGATATCGGAACAATAACATCAGCTCAAACAGCTAATCTAAATCTTTTAGGGAGTTAATGTCAATGTCATTCTCTCAACCAGATTTAAGTCAAGTGTTAAGAAAGGAACAATTGCTTAATACTAATCTTACTTCTTTAAGAACAGAATTAAGAAATAAATTGGATATTAGCTATTCTAATTCAGATACTATCTTACAATTAATTGAAAAGATAGCTCCAAATCATTATATGGATATTGATACCTATATTCCATCTAATTATTCAATTGGATTGCCAGTAATGTTAAAGAACATATCATCAGTTAGTTGGAATGATAATGATGATGCTGAGGGATATTATCTTGATGCCACATCATCAAGTGCAGGTTCTGAAACTATTGGTCTGGGATTATATTCAACATATCAAAAGACTGATGTTTATGGAACGGATAATTTCAAAATCAGAATGAAATTAGCATATAAAGAGGGCTATAATAATTCATATGCGGGAGTGGGATTTGTAATTGGAACTCCAGAAGCAAATTCGCCAATTGATGCACTTTTCTTTGGTGTAGCTCAAAACAGTAATGGTGATTTATATCCGGCAAGAATAACATTCAATAACTCAACTTCTCCTACAATAAGCTATATTACTACTGGCGGAACAATTCCTTCAACAAATAAATTCCTAGTACTTGCTGAAAATAATTATGATGCCAGTTATGGTGGTATTGATGTAGTGTGGAGAAGACTAGATGGATCTTTCATATGGAATGATTATGTTACCTATTCTGAATTTAATTCTTCAGGAATGAGTGGGAAAATATCCATGACAGCAATAGTTGGAACTTCATCATCCGTATCTGGGGTATCTCTTCCAAAATTAGTAAACATGTTTAATAGTTTTATAGATAAATGATAAGGTGATTGTTAATGAGCATAGCTAGTAATGTTATTGACGAAAATACAAGATTAGGAACTGTTAGAACAAATTTAAGAAACAAATTAACTCACTGTGGCGTGTACTGGTATAATTCAGATAATATATTTACTTTGGCTAGGAGATTATTTTTCATCCAATATCCAGATATGCCTGGAGGTGGAAGCTGTCTTTCTTCAGGAGATAGTGTGGCTGTTGGTGAAACTTTAGAATTTTCCATATATGGTTTTGAAGCCAATGGGGGAATATTAGATTTATTCATTAACAATAATCATTATATCTTCTGCAATGAATCTGGAACTAGCGTTAGTGGATATTATACTGTAACAGAAGATGATGCAGATGCCGGACAAATAACCTTTGCAATGTATGTTAACGGACAGAAATTTGAGGAAGCAACATTACATGTACAACTGTTCGGCTTTAACGATGAATATGCGGATGATACCGGTAAATACAGAATTGTTAAATATCCATTGGATGAGGAAGTTTCATTATCAACTGATGAATATGATACTGGTTATAATGATTCCGGCATGTTAATATCAAAAGGAACTGATGCCAGTAGTGTAGTAATGTTAATACCAAATGTATTTACCAGTCCGATTGATGCATCGGAAAGTGGAATTCATTTTAAATTGAAATTTGTCCAAAAGAAAAATAGTAATCAAGGCTGGGGAGATGCAATAGCTTTAGTAAATTCAGATTCACTAAGTCATTATAGGGATACTAAAATCCTAGAGTTGGGTGCATATCCTGCAAAGAAAGGTGTCAAGTATTCTAATTCAGACCACACCGTAAGAGAAATAAGCGTTACCACTGGACAGTTAACTTTAGACTCCAAATGGTATACATTAGAACTGTATTATGATTCAGGTTATCTTGAAGCATATATTAAAGACGGCAGCACAAACGTATTCAGTTATACAGGTAATATTTCAAGTTCAATAACATTAGATGAATTCTATCCTGTCATCATGATTTATGATCAAGGCGGAAGCATGATATTCAACAATGTAGTAATTGAACCATGGACTCATACATGAGGTGATAATAATGCCAGAAAAAGAATGGATTGAAATCGGAACAGTAAAAGGAGATACTGGCCCTAAAGGTGATACAGGTGCTAAGGGCGATACTGGTGAGAAAGGTGACACTGGAGATACTGGACCTGCCGGACCAATAGGTGAAACCGGAGCGAGTGGTACTAGCATCACTATTAAAGGTTCATATGATACTTATCAAGAATTAATAAATGCACATCCAACAGGTAATGATGGAGACGCATATATTGTTAACGGCTCCCTTTATGTTTGGGATGGAACTGCTTGGGATAACGTAGGAAACATAAAAGGAGAAAAAGGAGACACTG
>NZ_JAZQIJ010000250.1:0-4271 GCF_045541095.1 Methanobrevibacter sp. | reverse complement strand
TACAAACTACAGTTTTAATATGGAGTGATTTTCTTGAAATATGATTTTTTTAGTTATTTATCAAATAAACCCATTTTTTCACCTTTTATAAATTTTTTAATTCAAAAAACCTTACATTTCCTAAAGTATCTCCAACAACTAATTTGTCATCTTTAAGACAAATTGAGGTTGCAAAAATATCTAAGTAATAAACATATCCCAGTTCTTCACTGTCGAAATTCCAGAATTTTATAGTATTGTCTTTACTTAAACTAACTAAATAAGATTCAGAAGCATAAATATTAGTTATAGCTTTATCATGCACGGCTAACTTTACAGAATTACTTAAATTCAAATCCAATATTTCTATAAATCCATTTTCATGACCTACTATAACATTTTCATCAAATATGGTAATCTTAGTAACAGGAGATGGAATTTCGGCAAAACGAACTTCACTCGGATATTTAACAACACTACCATCTTCAAATCCTACAAAGATTTCATCAGAGTCAAAGTCTGTTGTCAGTGTGGTTGCAGTTCCATCCAATTTTATTTCATCATTTCCAAGGGTTAATTTATCCTCTTCGATAAATACAATTCCTGATGATGTTTGGGCAATATCAATGACTTCACCCATTCCTGATTTATAGTCATCGACTTCCAATTCAATCTTATCTTCACCATTTTCAATAGCTTGCCACATGTCCTCACTGATATTACATGTTGCAATCTTGTTGATTTTTTTACCGTCCTTTTCGGTTTTAAAACCTGCAAGAACCAGTTTTGAATCACTGCGATTGTATGAAATTGCATTGAACCTGAAATCACAGGCAAACTGATTAATACAATCCTCACGGTCCAGATTCCATGTGAAAATTTCACCGTTGTTTGATGCTGTAATCATATGATTGCCATCGGTTTTTATTGAGAAAACTGATTCGACATGTCTTATTCCATCATCTTCTTCAACTTTCTTATTTAAATCCAATACACTCACATCATTGTTTTCATTTCCAACAACAACCCATTTGTCCTCACTGTCACTGTAATAGTCAATGGCTGTTGGTGATGTGATACCTGTTTGAATATCCAGTTTCATGCCTGCATCATTTGTTGCGATAGTAAATTCAGGGCTTCTTGGCTCCGGAATGTCCCATACTCTCAGAACTCCCATATCGGAGATTGTGATGATTTGGTTTTCATCTTCAAGTGTTTGTGCCTGTTTGAACTTGTCGTTAATACTGCAGACACGCTCTTCTGCTATGCTTTCTCCACCGCCTGAGTTTTTAAGGGTGTTCCAGAATTTCATTTGACCGTTTTCAGATATCAAGGTTAAAAATCTCTTGTTCAGTCCCATGAACCTGATTTCTTCAGATGAATCTAATTTTGTTGAAGACTCTTCATCATCGTTTTGCTGATGTTGCTTGTTATATGCCTTTCTCATCTCATATACATCCCAGCCGTCAACTTCTCTTTCATCACATACCAGAATTGCTTCATTTCTTCTTGGAACCAGAATCTGATTGTAGTTTTTAGATTCAATATCCTCTCGCCTTAACTCTCCGGTTTCAAGGTCAATTGTAAAGATTCCCTCATGAGATGAAGCATAGATTTTATTGTATGTTTTTGAAAGATAGATGTCTGTAATTTCAGCGTCAATTTTTGGATAATCATCCTTAACAACCATCCTATTGGCAATGTCCCATTTTTTAATTTTACCGTCAGCATATGCAACAAGCAGAGTGTTGTCTTCGGGAATGATTTTGACTATTTTCGAATCTCCCTTGTCAATGGTTTCCAGTTCATTTGTATCAATATCGAATATGTCAATCATTCCATCCTCGTTACAATTCACTATATTCCTGTTAGGAGTTACTTCAATTGCTGCTGTTGCCTTTCTGCCTTCCGGTTTGATTCTTTTTATGATTGAACTTTTTGGTGAATACAATGCGTTTGAACTGGATTTAAGCCATTTATCAGAAGTGTCTGAATCAATTTGGGCGAGTAATCTCACTATTACATCATCATCGATTCCGTTCATTCTTCCCCATAGCTGGGCTGGCAATTGATCTTTATGTTCGGCCAAAACAGGAGCTGAAAGTTCGAGTGCCCTTCCTATTAAAACGATAGGGTGGTCTTCGGTTTCGCTGAATTTATGGTCTTTGCCAAACTGGTAATCTCGGGTCAAATTGTAAATATTGTCCAATTCAAGCTTGTTTTTTATGAAATCATAAGAACTTAAAACATCTGATAGTTCTTCATAGTTTTCAGATTGATCCAAATGATATGGAAGTTCTCTGAATGGCCTTAAATAGTTTTTATTTTCATTGCTTAAATCCCCATTAAATGTATAATCATCACTTAACTCGGCATCCTTTTTAAAGTAACTGGCCAATAGCTTATTTGAGTGAATTTTCAAATCATCATATTTTTCCTGTGCTGCTATCTTGAAACTTTCATAGAAAAAGTCATGACGACCTTCTTTTCTTGCCATAAACTGCCTTACTTGCCTTAAGTTCAGCCTTATAGCATCTCGAATGGTCTTTTCATCCAAATCAGTTTCACTTTGAATGATTGCTTTTAATTCATCTTCAGAAAGACCTACGCGTGCATTGGCTAAAAGTGAAAATATCAAATGAGAAATTTTATCCGCTTTAATGTCTTCTTCATCTTCTTCCAATCTTTCTAAAACATGTTTAAATGCAGATACAGGAGTTTCCCCAAAGCTTTCAATCTTATCTTTGAGCTGGTCAAATGAACCGAAAACCCTTAACTCTGCAAGCAGTATCTTCAAAAATAGAGGGTTTTTAGAACCTTCAAATCCACAAATTGTATCGATTTGAGCCTCATCCAATGATTTCAGGTAATTTTTAAGATATTCATTGATTAAATCTTTTTTATCTTGAGTGTCCAATTCATGAATTTCAAAACCTGAAATAATATTTCTGTTTTTGATGCTTTGAAGTTTTGAATTGAAGACCTCATTTTTCCTATCTTCCTTAACTGACATGATTAGCTTTAAATTGTTTGGAAGCTCATCAAACCATTTAAGCATATTTACTCCGTCAGGCATCTGATTGACAGCATCTATGATAATGACACAATCATCTTCACCGGCAATGGCCTGCAGGATTTCCGGAATGTTTCTTTTTAGCTCATCAAGATTTAATGGATAGAATTCTTCATCTTCACTTATTCCGGCTTCTGCCATTATGGATTTCCATAGAGAATATATGTCTGAACTTAAATCTGAAGCTCCGCAGAATCTCTTGTATAATCTTTTATTAGGATAGTTTTCATTAAAGTCTGTGGCAAATTTTGCAAGAAGCATTGTTTTACCGTAACCCGCCTCTGCACTAACCAGACATATTCCATCCCCTTCTTCAATATACTCATTTAGTTTTTGAGTGTATGCAGGTCTTGGAATGAATCCTTCACTGTTGAGATAACAGAATATTTCCTGCTGGTCCAAATCCCGTTCAGTTTCACTTTCCGCAACAATATCCATGTTTTCCGGAAATGCAATAGCAATTTGTTCCTGTAATTGAGTGATTAAAACTTCCTTAAGCGATTTTTCCCCACATTGGAAATTTGTCAGCCTGCCTTTTCCCTCGCCATTTTCATAATGTGAAAGTTCCGGAAGCAATATGTCTGGATTCCATTCGCCGGAGTATTCGCTGATTAATATGTTGGTTTTAGTTTCATCAGAATCAATTTTAGCATCTTCTGATTGCTTCCTATCCCTAATTTTTTGTTTGGTTTTTTCAAGTTCAGTGTCTGCAAATCCTATTTTATCAACATCAATTTCTGAATCATTTGTATAAATTAATTTTTGAGATGGTGAAAGTTCATTGACATATGAAGGATTTCTAAAGAAAAACAGTGAGTGTTTGGTTGGAGGGCAGTCATATTCCTTTTCATTTAAAAACATGTGAATTGGTTTTAAAAGAGCATGCTCAATTTCCATTTCAGTGGCAGATCTTCCATCCAAATCATCAATTGAAGTATATCTCTGTTTGGTTTCTTCATTAATATCCTCTTTAAAATCTGGAATCCAACCACGGCGCTGACCTAAAAAACAAAGGAAAAACGGACGGCTTTTATCAACATGGCGCAGACAGGTTTCAATAGTTTTACTGTTGCTGCTTTCCTCTTCTGTTACACCCCATCTCAAATCGATGTCAGTCAGGCGTATTTTTCTGTCTTCACACCATTCTGTCAGTTCAGGAAATACTTCTTTAATAAGATAATCCCTTTCAGCATGCATATCAAAGTCGGATCGTAGCCAT
>NZ_JAZQIJ010000249.1:0-3368 GCF_045541095.1 Methanobrevibacter sp. | reverse complement strand
TTTATAATTCTTATTTTTTAATTTATCCTTAATTTTTGCAAAATATTTAAATATAAAGTCATATAATATGATATTTAGCTTATTATTAACGGTATTAATAATAAGTTTTCATTAAAATTTGCGAGGTGAAAACATGTCTGAAATACCAAAAGCTCCTATTGCTAGAATTATTAAAGAATCTGGTGCTGAAAGAGTTAGCGAAGATGCAAAAGCTGAATTAGCTGCATACTTAGAAGAAGTCGCTCGTGACGTTGCAAAAGAAGCTAATCAAGTTGCTAAAATTGCAAAACGTAAAACTATCAAAGCAGAAGATATCAAATTAGCAATTAAAAACTTATAATTAAGTTTTTAACTTTTTTTATTTTTTTTAAGGTGTTATTATGACAGATAATACTATTTTAATCAAAAATGCAATAATTTTAAATCCGAATAATTTTGAAGAAAAAAAGCAATCTCTTTTAATCAGAAATGACTTAATCGATGAAATTTCTGATGAAATCGATGAGGAAGGTGTTGACAAAATCATCGATGCAACAGGAAAAATTTTACTTCCAGGTTTTATTAATACTCATACTCATTTATCCATGACATTGTTTAGAGGATTGGCCGATGATTTAAGTTTAGACAGTTGGCTTAACGATCATATTTGGCCAATGGAAGCAAATCTCAATGGAGACTATTGTTATATTGGTGCTCTTTTAGGAGCAATTGAGCTAATCAAATCAGGTACCACAACATTTTCCGACATGTATTTTTACATGGAAGACGTTGCCCGTGCAATTGATGAGGCAGGCATAAGGGCTGTTTTATCATATGGAATGATTGATTTTGGTGATGCAGAAAGAAGGGAAGCAGAAATTAAGGAAAATTTAACATTATTTGAAAACTGCAACGGAATGGCTGACGGAAGAATTAAAGTATTTTTCGGCCCTCATTCACCGTATACAGCTTCTGAAGAATTGTTGATTAAGGTTCGTGAATTGGCCAATGAATATAATATGGGAATTCATATTCACGTTTCCGAAACCCAAAAGGAAATCAACGATGTCAGTGAAGAGAAAGGATTAAGGCCGTTTGAATATTTGGACAAAATAGGCTTTTTAGGCCCAGATGTCATTGCTGCACACTGTGTATGGTTAAGTGATGAAGAAATTGAAATAATCAAGAAAAACGATGTAAAAATATCTCATAATCCATGCAGTAATATGAAATTGGCTTCAGGTATTGCTCCTGTTTCCAAATTGATAGAAAATGATATTTGTGTTTCTATCGGAACTGATGGTGCTTCTTCAAACAACAATTTAGATTTGATTGAAGAGTTAAAAACCGCAAGTCTGCTTCAGAAAGTTTCAACTCTTGATCCTAATGTAGTCAATTCCCATGAGGCAATTGCAATGGGTACCATCAAAGGTGCTGAAGCTCTGGGATTAAGTGATGAAATAGGTTCTATTGAGGTCGGTAAAAAAGCGGATATTATTTTAATCGATACAAATTCAGCCAACATGGTTCCTGACAGTTCCACATTGACTTCAAACATTATCTACTCAGCTAACGGTTCCAATGTTGATACTACCATCTGTAACGGTAAGATATTAATGGAAAATAAAAAGTTAACTGTGTTGGATGAACAGGAAATTTATGACAAAGCTAAAAAAGCAATAAAAGAATTAAAAGAAGCTATCTAGCTTCAAATTTTATTTCTTTTTTATTTATTACAATACTCTTTTTCCACTCGTCTAATGTTTCAGGGAAATCAGACCTGAAGTGTGCACCCCTACTTTCCCTACGCAATATTGCTGATTTTACTGTTAGAATACAGATTTCAACCATATTTATGACTTCAAGAGCTGTAACCAAATCGGTATTATATTGATTGTTATCGCTGACATTTAGTTTGTCTAAATCTTTTTGCATTTCCACAAGTTCTTTTAAAGCTTCGTTTAATGTTTTTTCTTCACGCACGATAGCTACTTTTTCCCACATAAGGGTTTTGATTCTGTTTTTAAATTCCTGTGGGTTGATTGTACTTTCTTTAATTAGATTTTCAATTCTTGAAGCTTCATTTTGAACCATTTCGTCATTTGTTAAGAGTTCTGCATCTTCAGCATTTTTTGAAGCGCTCAATCCTGCTCTTCTTCCGAATACTTGGGTGTCTGCAAGGGCATTTCCGCCTAGACGGTTTGCACCGTGAACTCCTCCGCAGACTTCGCCCGCTCCGAATAGATTTTTTAGTGATGAACATCCGTTGGTGTCTATTTTCAGACCTCCCATGAAGTGATGTGCGGTAGGTGCAACTTCTATAGGCTCATGCTTTATATCGACACCAACATTTTCGAACTGCAGTACCATGGTTTCTAGTTTTTCTTCAATATAATCATCATCAAGGTGTGAAATGTCGAGATATACTCCTCCGTCTTCTGTTCCCCTTCCTTCAATGATTTCCTGATAGATTGAACGGGCGACAACATCACGGGTAGACAATTCCATTTTTTCAGGTGAATATCTGCTCATGAACCTTTCTCCGTCCTTGTTTATGAGTTTTCCTCCTTCAGCCCTTACGGCCTCAGTGACAAGAACTCCTTTTTTGGAATCAGGTTTTATCATTCCTGTAGGGTGGAATTGGATTTGTTCCATATCGATTAAATCGGCACCTGCTCTGTATGCCATTGCAAAACCGTCTCCATTTTTCTGGAAAGTATTTGATGTTACAGGGTATAACTGACCAGCTCCTCCACTGGCTAAAATGACTGATTTTGCTTTAAAATAAATTAGGCTTGTATCCTTGAGGTTCAGTCCGGTTGCTCCGATTACCTGATCGCCTTCAGTTACAAGTGAAGTGATCATTACCTCTTCGATACATTCTATATCTCTTTTTATGATTTCTTCTTTTAGTGCGTTAAGTAATTCCGCACCGGTTCTATCTCCCTGATAGCAGGTTCTTCTGTATGTCTGTCCTCCGAAAGGTCTTTGGTCTATCTCGCCGTTTTCCTTCCTGTCAAATAATGCGCCGTAGTTTTCAAGGTCTATTAACCTGTCCGGTGATTCGTCAACAAGAATTTCAACAAGCTTTTTGTCATTGAGATAGCTTCCTCCTTTTAGAGTATCTGCAATGTGAGTTTCCTTTGAGTCATCTTTATCAACTGTCTTAAACACTGCATTGTATCCTCCTTCTGCCATTCCAGTACATCCAGACCTAAATGACAATCCTTTTGATACAATTGTAGCCTTTAAACCAGCATCATCAACTTCAATTGCAGCTCTAGAGCCTGCTCCTCCAGATCCTATTATAAGTACATCTGTTGAGATAGTTTTTATTTCCATTTCCATTACCCTGTAAAATTAATTATATAGTATTACTTTTATTTTTT
>NZ_JAZQIJ010000248.1:0-5030 GCF_045541095.1 Methanobrevibacter sp. | reverse complement strand
AGGTCATGGTATTCTTGCAATATTTTTGATAAAACGATATGCTGAGCAATGGATCTTGTGGATTATAGTCAATGTTGTCACATTGATAATGTGGATTTGGCCTTTGATAAACGGTACAGGAAGTTGGGCTATCTTCATAATGTGTGTTATATATCTGTTCAATTCAATAATAATGTATATTAAATGGATAAAAGAGGCTAAAAATGAATAAATAAGTTCTCCGGTATTGCCAGAGAATTATTTAATTTTAATCGATGTTGTAATTGTATCTTTTAAGTAAGTAATTTTTACACTGTGTTTTCCTTTCTTAAGATTTTTAATGACATTTTTCTTAATGGTCAATTTTGCAATTCCTTTTGAATTGGTTTTAGCAGTGTATGTTTTGCCGTTAATCTTAAACTTAATCTTTTTGTTTTTGATTAGGTTTTTGTTTGAAGATTTAAGTGCAGCTGTCAAAACTACTTTTTTAGCAGATTTTTTAGCGGTTACAACCTTTTTGCTTTGAAGAGAATGCTTTACCACAATCTTGTTTTCAACTGCAAATTCCTTGTATTGGATTTTTATGGTGTGGGTAGCGGGTGCAAGGTTTTTATCAAGCTTTATTGTAATGTAACCGTTCGCATCGGTTTTGTAGGTGTTCTTTTTGTTGTCTATCATTACGCTAACGCTTTTTGAAGCGCTTTCCGCTTTTCCATCATCTCCGATTATTTTTATCTTTAGGTTTTGATTGCTGTTGTAGTAAACATTCAGGTTCTTGTTTCCTGTGATGCGTTTCACGATTTTCAAAGTGTTGGTCATGCTGTCGTTTAACAATGGGGATGATACGCTTATTGAATATGTGCCGACAGCTAGTCTAGGATTGATTCTCGCTATACCATCTTCATTTGTCTTTGTATAATATTGATTCTTACCAACAGTAAATGTAATCAATTTGTCTTCAATGCCATTTCCGTTTTCATCAATTAATTTTACTTGATAGTCATAATCACTGTTCCAACCACGGGCCATATCAGATGCATCAACTGATGCATTTTTAACATGAATATTGATTTTTTGACTTTGCGGGAGGTAGTAATCATCTCCGCCATATTCGATTTTGGCCTTGTAATCTCCTGAAGGCAATTTTGATGTCAAAATAAGTGCAGTTCCGTTGGATATTGTTGAATAATATGTATTGCCGTTCAATTTAACAGTCACTGATCCGGTAGCATTACTTGCCACTGTCACTAAAATTTCACAATCCTCGTCACAGGTGGTGCTGATGTCGCTGACGCTAAGGTTGGAGTCCTTTTTAGAAGTTTCGTTTTGAATCAGTCCGGCCAAAATTCCGTCATCAATATTTTTTTTACAGTAATGCAGGTATGATACGTTAAAGTATTCCATAACTGTTTTTGTGATTACCATTGCCGGAATCAGAGTGTTTATCTTTTTTGGAACAATATTTAATATTTTCAGAAAATCTTCTTTGGTGTTGTTTTTCAGCTCATCAAACAGTGTATTTAACATGGAAAATGGGATTATGCGTGTATTGTCATCAATATAATTCAGATATGCCAATACCTTTTGGGTATTGGTGATGCCGCCTCCGTTTCCATATAAATCTTTTATTGGCTTAGAATTGTCAATATTGAGTTTATCCAATTCCGCCAAGGTTCTGTTTCTAATATTTTCTATTTCAGTTTCATTAGGAAACATTGCACTTACATATTCAAGATAACATGAATTGGATCCTATTGGCATACTTCCAAGCTCAACTGGGGTTCTGTTAATGAATTTAATTACTTCTGTACTTCCGCCTCCGAGGTCAATGACCAATCCGTCATCGGTTGTTATGTCGCTCATGTTGTTTGCCTTAAAGGTTGTCATGGCTTCTGTTTCACCTTCAAGCAGATGAATTTCAATTCCCAAATTATTTTTCACTGTTTCAATTACCTCGGCACTATTGTCAATTTTTCTCAGGCTGGCTGTTGCGAAGTAATATCTGTTTTCCACATTAAGATAATCCATAAGGTCTTCAAAATCCTCATAAATGGATATCAGTTCATCAATTCCTTTGTCAGTTAAAGTATTGTTGATGACATATATTGCTGTGACTGATTTTTCTTCCTGTGAAACTACTTTGCTTGTTTTTCCACTATTTTTAAGCTCATATACTGTTAATTCAATCGAATTTGAACCAAAATCAACAATTCCATAGAGTTTGTTGGGATTTGATGATGTGGCGTTATTGCTATTTGATGAAATATCTTTATCGGCGGTGATCTCGATTGTCTCGTTATTGTTTAAAATAGGTTCTGCTTCAGGAATATCTTTAATGGTGTTTTCAGACTCTAAACTCACAACTTCATCCTGAGTGAAGCTCTGATAAATGTCAGAGGTTTCATTGATGTCTGCTGCCACAACACCTGAAAGTGAACAACATATTAAAAAAATTATCAAAACATAAAAAAATTTGTATTTCATTTTCCCTCTCCGTTTCAAAATTCCTAATACTATTTTTTTATTTAATTTAATTAAAAGTATGTAGATTTTTTGTTTTGTTTAGGTTAAGGTTATACATTGTTTTGTTATGTAGATTTATATATGTCTAAAATCTAAGTATTATCATGTCAAATTTAAATTTTGAAGAAGCTATTAACAATTTATCAGATGATGACGTTAAAGTTCGAAAGGAAGCTGTTGAGTCATTGGTCGGAACTACTGATGAGGCAGCTATTGAACCATTAATCAAAGCCACTACTGACGATAGCGCTCAAGTAAGATTTAAAGCAGCCGAAATTTTAGGCAGTATGGGTGATGTGGCTGTAGATAAACTAATTGATGAATTCACTAATGCTGAAGGTAAAGACAAACGTTTTTTAGCTTTCGCACTTAAAGAAACTGAAGATAAAAAGGTCATTCCTTATTTTGTCGAAGCAACTGATGATGAGGACTTTGGTGTAAGAAAAGTTGCTGTTCGTTCCCTTGGTGAGCTTCAGGCTGAAGATGAACTTGATACAATAGCCAAATGTCTTGAAGACGAGGACTGGGGTGTAAAACTTGCAGCCATCCAGGCATTAGGTGACCTTGCAACCGACGAATCCATTGACCTTATTAAAAAAGCAAGAAAAGAGGAAGATGATAAGGACTTCAAAAAATCTTGTAATAAGGCAATCAAGAAAGCTCAAAAAAGACAAAAAGCCAAGGCTTCAGGCGAGTCAATTGTAAAAGTTATTCCTATGAGTACCATTAAGGAAATGGAAAAAACCAATCCTCAAAAGGCTATTAAGGAGTATGAAAGGTATGTTGAATTAAAACAGCCTAAAGATGCACCTTACAAAAGATTATGCGTTCTTTATAGGAAAGCCAATGACTATGACAATGAGGTTAGGGTCATTGAAACTGCCATTGAAGTGTTTGCAGACAATGACAAAAAATTAGGATACTTTGAGAAAAGATTGGCAAAACTAAAATAGTTATTTTCGAATAACTTCGTAGAGATCTTTCCTTTTGTTTTTCAAAAGTGGAAGCTCTTCTCTAACTTTTTTTATTTCACTTAAATTTATTTCAGAAAATATTATCTCTTCATCGCAGCCGGCTTCAGCAACTATTTCTCCCCACGGGTTTGCAATAATTGAATGGCCGTAGCTGTGATAACTTGCTTGCTTGTTAAGTGCAGGTGCAACGCCCACTGCGTAAACCTGGTTGTCAAGTGCACGGGACCTAAAAAGCAGTTCCCAATGGGCAGGGCCGGTTGTCAGGTTAAATGCTCCCGGATAAAATAAGACCAATGCTCCCTTTTCCACCATGATTCTTGCCAGTTCCGGAAATCGAATGTCATAACATATTCCGATTCCGATCTTTCCGAATTCTGTATCTGCAACTGTAAAATCATCCCCTGCAGTCAGGACATCTGATTCCTTAAAAGTTATCTTATCTTTGACATCGATGTCAAAAAGATGCATTTTTCTGTGTTTGGCTATTATTTTGCCCGCTTTATCAAATAAATAAGATGTATTGTAGAGTTTGTCGGATTCTTTTTCAGGAATCGAACCGGCAAGGAGATATACATTATTTTTACAGGCAAGTTCGGATAGTTTATCTAGTGTATAACTGTCATTTTCGTTTTCCCCATATTCAATAAATTTGTCATTGGAATATGGACAGTTAAACATTTCGGGTAAAACAATAAAATCAGCGTTTTTTGAAGCCTCATTAATCATTGAACTGGCTTTAGTTAAATTTTCCCTCTTATCATCAATTACATTCATTTGACAAAGGGCAAGTTTAATTTTGGTCATGGTAATCTCTAAAAATAAAAAAGAAGTATGAAATTAATCATACTTAAGCAATATCTGCAGAATTTATCACACTATTAATGCCTTCAGAAGTAATGGAGTTTATTGAATCTCCGGTTGCTTTAAATACATATAATTTGCCATCTGTAAACATTGAAACATATCTTGTGTAATCTCCATCTGCATTTTCCCAAATCATGTTTGATGCGTTTCTGCCGTCTAAAGTGATAGTTTCAACAAGTTCGACAGCATCTCCATTTTGAATCGCATAACTGATTCTTTCCTGATTTATCTCCTTAAGAGAACTTGCATCACTACTGATGTTATAATATTCTATAGTAGTGTTGTTCGCATCGGCGAAGAATATTGCACCTTCAATATCCTCATCAGTAGCATTTATCTTTTGCCAAGAGTTAGGATAGGAAAATGAAAAACCGTCTTGTTCATATTTCACCAAATCACCTGCTTGCATCGGTGAGATGCTATTATTGCCATTGTTTGATCCGGTAATGATAATTCCGCAAATAACAATAAAAGTGATAATTAATATAATTCCAATAATAAGTTTTTTTTCTTTTAAAATATCGACTATGCTTTCGTCATCAGAACTTTTTTTCTCTTTTTGAGTTTCTTGGAAGATGCTTTCTTCTCTGCGAGCTGCAACTTTTGGTTTTGGGAATTTGTATCCACAATTTCCACAAACAGGAGCTCCATCATAACTTGGATTTCCACATTCAGGACATTTTTTCACAG
>NZ_JAZQIJ010000247.1:0-5201 GCF_045541095.1 Methanobrevibacter sp. | reverse complement strand
CACTACTCCCAAAACTCCCCTCTTTTTATTTACAACAACTAAACAAATAAATATAATTATGAATTACCAATACCGACATGAATAATAATACATATTTTTAATGAAAAAAATTAAAATAGGAAAATGCTTTCGCAATTCCTAACCAAAACTACACATCATCAAGAATACTTGAATCTGCTCCGGCAATTTCAACCAGATATTCTGCCTCAACAATGTGAAGCTTGGAAGGAATTACAATACAGTGCAAAGGCCCTCCAAAATCAAAATCAATCAAATCACCGATTTTTCCCGCCTTAACACAAACATCCTTTGAACCTACACGGGCAATTCCCATTGCCAATGTGTCTTCAGTTATCATCCCTTCACGGTCCAAATCATCTTTGATGCTCATCAGATATTCCAACCCCTGATTGACAGTCATGTATCTTTCCTTGTGAGCCTGAATGTCCAGCAGAACCAAAGTATGCAAATCCATTTTCAAATTTTCTTCAATGGCTTCGTAAGGAGACTTCGGATAGAAATTATAATCAGGGAACGGAATTGTTGTTACCTTTCCAAACTTATAACCCTGAAGGCCTGAAATAGCCGGTGCAGAAGATAAAATGGATGAGCCATGGATTACCTCAAAATCAATTCCCCTTTTTGAACATTGGACTAAAAAGTCACTATGGGTTGTTGCAATCAGAGGGTCTCCGCCAGTGACAAGAGCAACATCCTGTGTTTTGGCCTCATCTAAAAAGACATGATCTTCTTCCACCTCATTTCTGACCAAAACATTGATTTTTTTACCTATTAACTCTTCAATAGCTTCAAAACTTGATCCAAATAGTCTTGAAGTGAAAAATTCGGCATAAATTTTATCAACATTTCTTAAACATTCCAATCCTTTAAGAGAAATATCCTTCTCATCAAATAATCCTAATCCCACTAAATAAAACATATAGATTATATAATAATTTAAACATAATAAAGTTTATGAAATGCGTGAAAGTTCCATTAAGGCAATTGAATGACACCCGTATAAAACTAATGGAAAAAGGCCAAATGAATATGGATTACAGGATAAAGGCTCTGGATGAATTCGGATACATTCCAATCAACGGAGATGTTGAAGGATATGAAATTGAAGATATCGAACTGGAGCCCATGAAAAAGGTTGCCCATAATTTTTCAGAACTGCTTGAAGACGAATTGAGCAGCGAAGAGATTGAAAACCTGAAAACATCATTCGATACAATTGGAGACATTGTTATTTTGGAAATACCTGAAGAGCTGGAAGACAAAAAATATAAAATAGGGGATGCCGCATTAAAATTTACCAAAAGAAAAGCAATCTACATGAAAAAGAGTGCAATTAAGGGAACAATACGCATAAGAGATTTGGAATTCCTATCTGGGGTTGATGATTCAGTCACAATCCATAAAGAACACGGTGCCCGGTTGAAATTGGACGTTCGTGAAGTATATTTTTCACCAAGACTTGCAACCGAAAGACTTCGTGTCAGCGAAAGCGTCAGGGACGGTGAAAAAATCCTTGACATGTTCTGCGGAATAGGTCCTTTTCCTATTGTCATTGCAAAAAACAAAAAAGTTGACATAACAGCCGTGGACATAAATCCTGAAGCAATCAAATACCTTGAAGAGAATATTGGTCTCAATAAATTAAATGGAACTATTGAATGCCACTGCGGAGATATTCGTGAAGTGAGCAAACAATTTAAAACCAAGTTTGACAGAATAATAATGAACTTGCCAGGTCTTGCATACACTTTCCTTGACGTTGCAGTTGATTTGATTGAAGATGGTGGAACAATAAACTATTATGAGTTCTCTGATTCATATGAACAGGGAATAAAAAGATTAAGTGATGCATGCAGAAATGCCAAAAAGAATGTTGAAATAATAAATACCCGTAAAGTTAAATCAACAAGCCCCGGAGAATGGCATGTTGCCATTGATGGAAAAATATCTGAAAAATAAAAAAAAGTAGGAGTTAAATGACAAACTCCCGAAACAAGTCCTTGTTATCAGAGGACAATGCAACAATTTTACCATCCTTTTCAAAAGTAAATGAGTAAAACTGATTTCCTTCATGTAAGAAACCTTTTTCACTATTTATTTGAATAGTATCGCCCCCAATTTGGTTTACAATATCCTTGCTTCCATCCAGATTATTATAGTTTGAAACAAATATTGTCATGAAGTTCTTTTCATTTTCATATGCTCGACTATCTAAAATATAAATAACTGAACCTATGTTTTTGGTTTGATTTTCAATTCGAAGCGTTACGTTTTCATGAAAGTTATCAGGAATAGTAAAATCAACTCCACCTATTGCAACAGTATTATTTTCAATATTTTGTGATTCTACGGCACTAACCGCACTTAAAGCGAGAACTACTATAGAAAATATTAAAATTAAAAAAGATGTTTTTTTAATCATACAAATTCTCCATTAATGAATAATTAATCATAGCAACTAATATAACTATTTTTTAGTTTAAATTCAAAGGGAAATTAAATTTAAACAATAAACTCCTCAAACAAATCAGGATTATCAGTAGATAACACCACCAATTTACCATTTTTATGATAACTAAAAGTAGTATATGGATTTTTATTAGCCATATATCCATCCTGACCGCCAATATTTTTAGCATCACCACCTGTTGCAGCGACAATATCATCAGTCACTTCAAGTCCATCATATTCAGAGACTAACAATGACATGAAATCAGCACCCTTTTCAAATGATTTTCCATTCATCACATAAGATAAACCTGCAGTTTCATCAGATTGATTTACAATTTCAAAAGTTTTATTTTCCTTAAATCCTTTAGGAATATTAAAATCAATTCCCTCTATCGTAACAGTTTCACCCTGACTGTCAGCACCGACTGCAGCAACAACACTCAATCCTGCAATTGCTATTAAAACAGCAATAGAAAATAAAAATATTTTTTTGTTCATGAAATCCCCCACTACTTAAACATACTATAATCTGCATAGATAATAAATTTATAGTAAAAAATAGTTTACAAAAATTAAAAAAAAGAAAAATAAAAAGAAATAATATTAGATTGGGTCAATTATTCCTTTTTCAGTGATTATTCCTGTTATTAACTCTTTTGGAGTAATGTCAAATGCAGGATTAATGACTTCAGTCCCTTCAGGACATATTCTGGCACCACCATAATACCTTACCTCGTCACCATCCCTTTCTTCAATAATAGTATCGTAAATGGAAATTTCATTATCAAAAGTAGAATAAGGAGCGGCCACATAAAAAGGAATGTCATGATGTTTTGCAGCCAGTGCAACCATAAATGAACCGACCTTATTTACCACACCGCCTTTTGCAATCCTATCAGCTCCAATTACAACTTTGTCAATTTTTCCCTGAGACATCAGAAATCCTGAAGCCACATCAGGAATCAATTTAACAGGAATGTTTTCCTGCTGCATTTCCCAAACGCTCAAGCTTGCTCCCTGTCCGCGCGGACGGGTTTCATCACAGATTACATTGATATTCTTGCCGGCATCTCTTGCGGCCCTGATAACACCAAGAGCAGTCCCATAGTCAACACATGCCAAAGCACCGGCATTGCAATGGGTTAAGATGGTATCACCATCATCAATGACTTCAGATCCATATTTTCCGATTGCCCTGTTTGTTTGCATATCCTCCTGATACATTTTTAGGGCTTCTGCTAAAGCATCATCGCTGTTTAATACCCTATCAACTGCCCAAAAAAGATTTACCGCAGTTGGCCTGGCAGCTTTTATTTCAGTAGCTGCTTTATCCAAATCAACACCTTCAATATCAGCAAGAGCCATTCCAAAAGCTGCTGAAACACCAATAGCCGGAGCACCTCTCACGGCCATGTCCTTAATTGCAACAATAACATCCTGATAGTTTTCACAGTAGATATAAGTTAACTCATCAGGAAGTTTTCTTTGATCAATAAGTTTTAATTTGTTATCTTCCCATTCAAGTGTTTTCATTTTAACACCCATAAAAAAAAATATTATAAAATAAGATAAAAAAAGCATAATTAAGTGTTAGTTTCTAATTTTGTTTAATGCTTGAGCATCGTTTATAATCATGCTTTTTTTAGCATCCAAAAACGGATTTGATTAGAGACGTATTTAAAATACATCTACTAATAGTTTATCTTTTAATCATTTATAAACATTTATATTTTTAGCATCGCCTAATCTATGCACTTTCTGTCATAATAGGAACAACTTGTTTTTTACGTGAAACAACACCTTCAAGAAGTACGGTGTTATCTTCCAATTTAACGCCGTAAGCTTTCTCAACAAGACTTGCATCTTTTCCCAGCACAATTACTTGGGAATTGCTGTTTACAATATCAGTAATTAAAAGCATGAACAAATCCAGGTTTTCCTTTTCAATTATTTTGTTGATTCCTTCCTCAAGTTCATCCTTCATTTCCATAACATCCGGAATGCTTGCAGTATTGACCTGGTTTACGATTGATTTTACATCCTTAAAGTCAATTTGCTTTGCATCCAGTGCCAATATCTCATCAATTGAAAAACTGCTTAAATCAGTACCTGCCTTAAGCATTTCCAAACCGTATTCCTCAGCATCGATTTCAGCGATTTTGGAAAGCTTTTCAACTGCCAACTTATCATCTTCAGTTGTGGTAGGTGATTTTAAAAGCAAAGTGTCTGAAATGATTGCAGACAACATTAATGTAGCAATTTCTTTGGTGATTTCCACATCATTTTCTTCATATAATTTGCATAAAATAGTTTCTGTACATCCGACAGGTTCAAATCTTAAAAATAACGGATATGAAGTTTCCAAAGCTAATTTATGATGGTCAACAACTTTTAAAATATTTGCATTTTCAAGATTATCAACAGATTCCGCAGGAGAGTTGTGGTCAACCAGTATGACATCTGCACCATCTTCCACATTTTCCAAAAGTTCAGGTGCTTCAATGCCCAAATAGTCTAAAATAAATTCTGTTTCTTTGTTGATATTTCCTAATCTGTAAGCTTTAGCTTCACTGTTTCCCAATTCATTTTCCAAATTAGCCATTACAATACTTGATGTGATTGTATCACTATCAGGACTTTTATGTCCAAAAACGTAAGTTTCAACCATAATTATCTTCCTAAAAAAATTTATAAAAATTAATGATAAGTCGGAGGCCAAGCGGTCTTAG
>NZ_JAZQIJ010000246.1:0-6073 GCF_045541095.1 Methanobrevibacter sp. | reverse complement strand
TCAAAAAACAATGCCAAAATCAAGAAAACGAACATTCAAGACCAAACGAGGCGTTTTAAAACGAATCTATCACAGAAATCTCATTTGGAATGACAATCGCAAAAAGGATTTTGAAAATCAACAAAGTTTTTGAAAGAGTCGTCAAAATTCAATCTTGAATATTTATAAGTCAATATCTCTATAAATATTAATTAGAAAGTATTGGTAGGGTTACTTATGACTGACAAAAACAATGAAAATTCTCTTGTTCATGTTTCGGATGCTCCATTCAGGGCCTATAAGGGTGATGATCCCTATATTTTTGTCAGTTATGCGCATATTGATGCAAATCGTGTATTTCCCGAACTTAAAAGATTCCATAATCAGGGATTCAATGTCTGGTATGATCAGGGCATTTCTCCTGGAGGGGAGTGGCCTGAAGAGATTGAGGAGGCACTTGAAAAATCCAGTCTTTTTGTCGTTTTCATTTCCGCAAGTGCCGTTGAATCACGCAATGTAAGAAATGAAATCAACTTCGCCCTTCACGAGAACAAACCTTTCATTGCCATACATCTGGAAGAAACCGAATTGAAATACGGCCTTAAACTCAGTATGGGGTCAATTCAGGGGATTCTAAAATATTCAATGGATGAGGAGGAATATGTCCACAGATACACTTCAGCCTTCAGCAGGGAAGGTTTTAAAGCATCCGGGACTTCTCATTCGGATTCTATTGAGGATTATGGTGGAAATTTTGTCCACAAAACTCCTTCGGCATATGTCTTTGCATGTTACAGCAGGGATGATGAGGAACTTGTACGTCCCGAACTGGAAAGGTTCGCTTCACATGGTCTGGATATCAAAACCAGCTCTCCGGAAAACGAAAGGTCCGAGGAGAATGTGGAGTTAATATCCGACTGTTCTCTGTTTATTGTTTTTATAACTTCAAATTCCGCAAACGACTTGAACGTAATCGATGAAATCTATTTTGCACTATCTGAAAACCTTCCTGTCGTTGTAATTTGTCTGCAGGAAGTCCGCCTGCGCCATGGCCTCAGATTGAAACTGGCTTCAAGGGAATCCATAAAGAAATATCTGATGGAAGAGGATGAGTATGTTCAAAAGTACACCTCATCATTTGAACGCCATGGATTTGAACTGATTAAAGAGGAGTCCCTGATTCCAACTGATGAAAAATACGTATTTACCAGTTTCGATTCAAAAGACAGCGATGAAATCCGTCCCTATCTGAAGCAGTTCACGGATTTCGGATTGAATGTCATGTGCAATGCGGGGGAATTTGAAAGCGAGGAATATGATGAAAAAATCACCGGTTCCTCATTGTTTTTACTTTTCCTAACTCCAAATTCAGTAAAATCCAATCTCATAAGGGATGAAATGTTCATAGCTCTTGATGAGGACGTGCCAATTGTTGTAATATATCTTTCTGAAGTCGAAATGAGCAGAGCGCTTAAAAGGCAGCTGTCTTCGGCATCGGTGATAAGAAAGCATGAACTGGATGAGGTTGAGTTTAAAAGTCAATGCATTGAGAAGTTTAAAGATGCCGGATTTGAACCGGTCAGACCCGCTGAAAAACTTCAAAGTGAAAAGAAAAATCAGGACTCCAGACTGTCAAGTGATCATTTAAGGCAGTTCGACAAATTGAATACCACAACCGACAGCATATTTGATTTAAAGGACAATAAGGTGCTGATTATTCTCAAAGACGGAAAAAACCTCACCGACTGGAATCATGTAGTCGACAAAAGGAAAGTCATCTATGTCAGCGAAAATCTCTCCGGACAAAAAGATTTGAGCTTCAAATATAATAACTTAAGGTCCCTCAGGGCAGTCGTTACCACTGGTGTATCCTCAGTTACAAGCATGGAGTCAATGTTTGAAGGATGCACTTCTCTTACCGACTTTGTCTGCACGGATGAATGGGATGTGGGCAAAGTGGAAAATATGGCCTCCATGTTTAAAAGATGTCAGAAACTGGCTGATTTATCCGCCCTGACCAACTGGGATGTGTCCAATGTAAAAAATATGAATACGATGTTTGAGGCATGCATCAGTCTCAAGGAACTCTCTGCACTGGCAGAATGGGATGTGAGCAATGTCAGAAACATGAGCGGAATGTTCAGCGACTGCAGACTGGAGAGAATGATTGCCCTTAAAAACTGGGATGTTTCAGGCGTAACAAATATGGAGGAAATGTTCAGGGGCTGCAGCGCCCTTCTTGACCTGTTTGATTTGAAGGACTGGAATGTGGGCAATGTGGAGAACATGCATTCGATGTTTGAAGGATGTTTTGCACTGGACAACCTCTTTGCCCTGAAGGATTGGAACGTCAGCAATGTAAAAAACATGGATTCACTTTTTAGAGGATGTGAACATCTGGTAGATTTATTTGCTTTTAAAGATTGGGATGTTTCAAACGTCACAACAATGGAGTCAATGTTCAGAGGCTGCAGGGATATAGTCGATTTGTTTGCCCTGAAACATTGGGACGTTTCCAATGTGAGAAACATGAGAGGAATGTTTTCAACATGCAGCGGTCTTGAATATCTCACTGCCCTTAGAAACTGGGACGTAAGCAATGTCCAAACCATGAGATCAATGTTTTACGGATGTTATGCCCTGAGTGAACTGTCCGCTTTGGCAGAATGGGATGTAAGCAACGTTGAAAACATGTGGACAATGTTTTCATTTTGCGGAAGTCTGAGTGATCTCTCCGCCATAAAAGATTGGAATGTAGGCAATGTCCAAACCATGTGGGCAATGTTCAGCGACTGCCGTGCCCTGAAAGACCTTTCAGTTCTTGACAGTTGGGATATAACAGATATGACTAACATCAGCTCCATTTTTGAAGGCTGCAACAACGTGGAAAAATATCCTAAATGGTATAGGGAATAGGATTTCTTTTTTCATACTCTCTAAAGCTTTGCTTTTAAAATAACTATAATTATCAAATTCAATAATGGCCGGAATAAGAGTCATCCTCTGCAGCAAGATCTTCATTAGAAACATCATCCGGTGCATTATCTGTAAAATTACAATTATGTATAAGTACTTTACGCAATCTAGCTAAACAATATGATCTTATTGCACCTCCTTTGCCTCTCGAGACATTATTATGATTAAAATTGCACTTAACAATTCTCGCATTACTTTCTTCAGTATTTATTGCGCCGCCTCCGTTTGTTCCAAAATTGGATTCAAAAGCAGATTCATCAACATTCAATTCTCCATCACTCATGCTTATTGCACCTCCTTTTGAGGAGTTATTCGATTTAAAGGTGCTATCTTTGATGGTTAGATTATTATGGGATTTTATTGCTCCTCCATCTCTTTTTGCAGTATTGGACTGAAAATTAGAACTATTAACATTACATGTGCTCCATGTATCCAGTTCTACTGCACCTCCGCTTCCTTCAGACATGTTGGATGTTAAAGTTGAATTGTTGATGTGGAGGGATCCCTGATTTGATATTGCTCCTCCGTTTTCATTTGTTTGATTGGATGTTAAAGTTGAATTGTTGATGTGGAGGGCTCCTTTATTTGATATTGCTCCTCCGTTTTCATTTGAGTTGTTGGTTTCAAGAGTAGAACCATTCACATCCAATTTTTTTGTATTGAATATTGCCCCTCCTCTTTTTTCACATTGGTTGGATGTTAAAGTTGAATTATTAATATTTAAATTTCCTTGATTTGATATTGCCCCACCATCTTCATTTGAGCTATTGGAATCAAAAATAGAACCCTTAATTGTAATTTTATCTAAATTGAATAATGCTCCTCCATTATTTGAAGTATTGGATTTGAAACTGGAATTGATTATTTCCAGATGGCATGAATTGTATATTGCTCCTCCCTGATTATTGTTGGAGCTGTTGAAAGTAAAATCCGAACGAACTATTTTTGCCTGGTTTTTGTTGAATAATGCTCCTCCGTCATCATTTGATGTATTCGATTCAAAGAGGGAGTAGTTGATTTTCACTTTGTTAGAATTGAATATTGCTCCGGCATAATTTGCAGCGGCATTGGATTTGAATGTTGATTCGGAAATGGTCAAATATCCTAAATTAAATATTGCACCGCCATCCTGTCCTGAGTAACAATCTATAAACTTACAGTTTTCCAGGGTTACTTTTTTAAGGGAATTTATTTTCACACATCCTCCGCAACTGTTTGAATAGGAATCATAGTCATTAAATGCGTGGCCATTTTTGAATGTGATATTTTTTAATTTGATGTTGTTGGCAAGTATGATGAATATCCGTGAGTTTCCGCAGGCATCAATTGTTTTACCGTTTCCATCAATGACCAAATCATCAATGTCCAGTTCAATTCCGCCTTCATAAAACTCCTTTTCATAATTTTTTAGGGATATGTCATTATCCAAAATGATTTCTTTGGTTTCGCTTTCATGAATTTTTTTATCTAAATATGTAAAATCAAATTCATCGAAGGATATTTTCCCATATCGTTCAACAGTGCCGTTATTTTCAATTTTACTTTCAAAATAATCATCATCTACTTTTTTTATCAGCACATATCCGTCATTTAATATGCTTTTGGTATCGTCGTTTATTATTTTTGGATTGGTGAGATTCAGGTCAGTTTTATTGATGAGAATTTTTGAATTGAAATTCGAATGGTTGTCATTAAATGTAACGTCAGTTAAACTGCTTGGATTTCCTTCATTGAAAATTACGGATTCATCAACGGAATTTGATATGAATTTTGTGTGATAAATTCCGAAACTGCTGTCATCATTGTTGAAGATAATATTTTGGGATTGATTGTCAGTAAATGTCGCTTTGGTAATTTCCATAGTGTCGTTATTGTCGATAATCATGTCCTTTGAGGTGTTATTTATGAAATTGCCGTTTGAAATTTTAAGGGTTTTATGATTTGTTAAAAGTCCTCCCTGATTTGATTTGTTATGAGTAAAGTGACATTCAGCGCTGCCGAAAGTGCCTTTATTAAAAATCAGACCTTCATTTGATTTAAAATTGGAGTTTGTAACATCAATAACCGCATCTGAGTCATTATAGATTACGCCTCCATTTTCACAACTGTTGGATTTGAAATTGGATTTATCCACGTTTAATACATGCTTATTGTATATTGCTCCTCCATTCCCTGAGCTGTTTCGGTCAAAATTGGAATTTTTGATTGTTGCTTTTCCCTCATTGAAAATTGCTCCGCCATTATCTGATGAATTATCGTTAAAATCGCAATTTACGGTGGCATGACCATTTTCTGAGTTAAAAATTGCGCCGCCGTTTTTAGCATGATTGGAGTTGAAAACGGATTCAATAATCTCAAAAGATTCTGAATTGTTGTAAATTATCCCATGATATGCAGAATTGTTTTTGAATGTATTGTGCGATAACTTTGCAGTTCCTTTATTATTGTAAATTGCACTGCCGTTAGTCCCGCTGTTGGAGTCAAAAGTAGATTCAATGACATTGAGATAATCCTGATTGTGAATTGCCCCTCCGCTTCTGGAGTGATTTATGTTAAAATCGCATTTTTTGATGCTGAGCCATCCCATGTTATGAACTGCGCCACCATTATCATCTTTTCCCTCATTGGATTCGAATTTGCAGTTTTCAATAGTCAATTTTCCTTTATTGAATATTGCACTGCCCTGACCGTTACTAAATGAATGGCCACTGTTTTTGAATATTATGTTTTTAAGTGTCACGTTTTGCCCGGTGATATTAAAGATTCCGGCTTTTTCTTTTGCATCAATGGCATGTCCGTTTCCATCAATAACAATGTCGGATATTTCTATTTTAATTCCATTTCTATAATCGGAATTTTCACTATCAGTTAATGTGAAGTCTGATTTTAGGATAATTTCTTTTTTTCCGCTGTGGATAATCTGATTTAAGGATTCAAAATTCTTAACTTTCTTAAGCATTCTTTTAATACCTTCGCCGATGCCCATGATACCACCTTGATTGTACTATGAGGATTATTTTTTGAACTACCTCAACTTATTGAAGTTGAGGATTCCTAGGTTTTTTATTATATATCGTTGGTTATTTGATATTATCCTAGGCTATCTCCCTCGTCCCAT
>NZ_JAZQIJ010000245.1:0-1605 GCF_045541095.1 Methanobrevibacter sp. | reverse complement strand
GAGTTTTAGAAAAATAGTATTGGGGACTGCCCCATCAAGGGACAGTCCCCGCCTTTTTTATCTGATTTTGTATCCATTCAGTTTCCGGACAACGCATCACAAAATGCATAGTTTTTAACAATCGCACGATTTTTTTTGATTAGGTTCCGATTTCAATCGAATTTTAGTTGAATTTCTTCTGGAATCGACTATAATATTAATAAGGAGATTTGATTGATCATGGAAGTTACAGCTACTGAATTTAAAACGAAGTTTGGTTATTTTCTTTCTCTCGTACCTTCACAAGATATTTGGATCACAAAAAATGGCAAGCCTGTGGCGAGACTGGTTGATCCGAATGTTTCCGCGGTTGATGCGATATCCGGAATTTTGAAGGGAAAGATATCTGATTCAATTGACCGGTATTCATTACGTGATGAAAGGTTGTCTCGTTATGAGATTAATGATTGATGCCAATATTATCCTTGATGTTCTTCTTGAACGAGAGCCATTCTATGAACAGTCCAGAACGATTCTTTCTTTGTGTGAAAAAAAGGAAATTTATGGTTTTATTTCAGCATCGACAGCAACGGATATTTTTTACCTTGTACGAAAGGCACTCGGAAGTACAGATGAGGCTTACAATGCGTTAGGACACATTCTCAATATCGTGAAAATTCTTACTGTTACCAATGATGATGTAAATTGTGCATTTCTTCAAAGGGCTAAAGATTTTGAGGACTGTCTTCTTGCGGTTTGTGCGAAATCGAATAATTGTGACGGAATCGTTACAAGAAACAAAAAGGATTTTTTATCTTTCGATATCAGTGTTTACTCACCGGACGAAATTGTTGAATTGATGAAATAAGCTCTTTTTGTTTTATATGTATAGTCAAACCGGATTTTTTTCAAAAAAAGTTATTATGTTTTTATAATAGTGTCGTTTAAAGCAACATATTGGAAAAGAAAATCTGAAATGATTCGAAATTTTTGGATAATTCATTTTTATTACATAATCGGACCTTTGTCAAAGGTCCGGTTTTTACGTTATAATAAAGCAATAATCACATCGTTGTTTTTACAAATGTAAATTCATCCGATCGTTGTTCACCGGGTAAAGGATCTATTATGAAAAGCCTGAGAAATAAATTTATCAGAACGATATTTTTTTCGTTAATCTTTCTTGCAGTTCTTTTAGCGTTTCTCATGGCGATTGAACGTGCACTGGTCTTGCGGGATGTTTCCAGAGACGGTCAATTCAAGGCAGAAAGCATCAGCAGGACTGTCGATGATTATTATACCCAGACAAACGAGATGAGAGAGTGGTTCTACTCAAAAGTTAGAGACAACGTCCGCATGATGACCTATGTTCTCAGCAATCAGATTGTGGATGGTGAATTCACCGGCAGCAGAAATTATGATGATGGCATCGTCGTACGAATACAAAATGGCAAATTTGAAGATCCGAAGAGCCTGGTTGATTATTTCCCGGATGTCACCGCCGAACAAATACTCAAAGAATATGAACCTTTCAACAGTAATAATGCCGCGGGTGAAATGATGTTATTGACCAGCGGTCACATCGGGGATGGATGGTAAGTCGGAGGCCAAGCGGTCTTAGGAAGA